>NZ_JBWKAI010000002.1:0-124754 GCF_056500955.1 Streptococcus sp. F2 | reverse complement strand
AAATCATCCCAAATGGCATAAGTTACGTGGTATTGGGATGACTCGTAACACGATTGATAAGGATGGACAGCTGAGTCAAGAGGATCGTTATTTTATCTTTAGCTTTAAGCCGGATGTCCTTACATTTGCCAATTGTGTACGAGGTCATTGGCAGATAGAGAGTATGCACTGGTTATTGGACGTTGTTTATCATGAAGATCATCATCAGACATTGGATAAAAGAGCCGCATTTAACCTAAATCTTATCCGAAAAATGTGCTTATATTTTCTCAAAGTGATGGTATTTCCTAAAAAAGACCTCAGTTATCGTCGCAAACAACGGTATATTTCTGTCCATTTGGAAGATTATTTAGTCCAATTATTTGGAGAAAGAGGCTAAGCAGATGATTGATTTAAAAAGGAATCTTTTCAAAATTGATGTCCGGGCACAAAAGGATGAAGAGAAAGTTTTCATGCGTACGGCGTGATTCTTTTTCACAATTTCTTGTACATTTCCGTTGAATATGATACATTAGAATTTACAAAATAATATTTAGGAGATTCTCATGGTTTTACCTCATTTCGAACACAATATTGAAAAATACGCTAATTTGCTTATCAAAAAAGGTGTCAATGTTCAAAAAGGGCATACCCTTTTGATTACTATTGCTGCTGAACATTATCGCTTCGCTCGTCTTCTGACAAAGAAAGCTTACGAAGCAGGTGCTGCAGAGGTTATTGTAGACTATACTGATGATCAAATCACGCGCGAAAAACTCTTGAAAGCTGATGAGGACCGTCTCCTAAATGTACCCGACTATGTGATTGAAAAGTCTCATTACTTACTTGGTAAAAAAGCGAGTCGATTAGTGGTTCGTTCATCTGATCCAAATGTCTTTGCGGGCGTTGACTCAGACCGCTTGTCTGGTTCTACTCGTGCGACTTCAATTGCTCTTGAAAAACAACGTGTGGCTACTCAAGCTAATAAAGTGAGTTGGAATTTAGTAGCGGCAGCAAGTCCTGAATGGGCAGCCATGGTTTTCCCAGATTTGGCCAGTGAGGAAGAACAAGTTGATGCTCTTTGGGATGCTATCTTCAAAATGAATCGCATTTATGAGGAAGATCCTATTAAAGCCTGGGATGACCATCAAGCACGCCTTGTTTCCAAAGCTAACCTCCTCAATGACTATCAATTTGATGCCCTACATTACATGGCACCTGGGACTGATTTAACCCTCGGTATGCCTGAAAATCATGTCTGGGAAGCGGCAGGTAGCGTCAACGCTCAAGGGGAAGAATTCATCGCCAATATGCCAACTGAAGAAGTCTTCACCGCACCAGACTATCGTCGAGCTGACGGGTATGTCTCATCTACTAAACCACTTTCTTATGCCGGTGTTGTTATTGAAGACATGACCTTTACTTTCAAAGATGGCCAGATTGTTGAGGTAACGGCTAAAAAAGGGGAAGAAACCATTAAGCGATTGGTCGAGGAAAATGATGGTGCTCGTGCCCTTGGTGAAGTAGCCCTAGTTCCCCATAAAACCCCAATTTCACTTTCTGGTTTAACTTTCTTTAATACTCTTTTTGACGAAAATGCGTCTAACCACCTTGCCATCGGTGCTGCTTATGCTTTCAGTATTAAAGGTGGCACTGAAATGACCAATGAAGAATTAAAAGCAGCTGGTTTAAACCGCTCAACCGCCCATGTAGACTTTATGATTGGTTCAGAACATATGGATATTGATGGCATCACGAAAGATGGACAAATTATTCCTATCTTCCGCGGTGGCGAATGGGCAATCTAAACTAACGAAAAAGTCAGTCTTGTGCTGGCTTTTTTTAATGGATAAGCCTATAATGTCAGTATGTATTACTTAATTTTAGAAAAATTAACGCCTGTCTCCCTGACAGACTGTCTTAACAACAAGCATCCTTATGTAGCTATCTTAACTCCAGAGGAATGGCGGCGTCACCACGACCTTTTTGATATGGATATTGATATGGAGTTTAACATTGATGTGGCCAATTCAACCAAGGCAGAAGTGAATAGTGATTCTTTAACAGGGACTTTTAAAATTCCCGATCGAAAAGATTTGCTTGGTCAAGCCATGGATTTTTCCTTCGCTCTTGATGAAAGAGGGGTTGTCTTTATCGATGAGCATCGTCATGTTGCTGATTGGTTAGCACAGATTCAGTCTAGTAAAAAATGGAAAACGCCAAGCCTAGAACGTTTTCTCTACGATTTTTTAGAAACTATTATTCATGGTGATTTAACCCTTCTAGAAGATTTCGATAACCAACTAGATAAACTAGAAGAAACGATATTAACAGATAAAGGTATGATTAGCCAAGTTCAGCTGAATCTCATCAGACGACAACTCACCAAGTTAAATCTCCACTATGGGCAATTGATTGATTTGGCACAGGAATTTTACGAGAACGAGAACAATTTCTTCGCCGAGGAAAATCTGCGCTTCTTTCACCTCTTCTCTTCACGAGTAACGAGACTTCAGACGACAGTTGTGACTTTACGTGAGACTCTTATTCAGATTCGCGAGTTGGCCCAATCACAGTTGGAAACGAAACAAAATAAAATCATGAGCGTCTTAACCATCGTTACCACCTGCTGCATGCCTTTGACCATTTTAGTAGGCTGGTACGGCATGAATTTTAAGTACATGCCTGAACTCTCTAGCCCCTTAGGTTACCCTGCAGTGATTGGCTTTGCTATTTTAATTTTTGTGTCTGCTATTGCCTTTTTCAAATACAAAAAATGGTTGTAAGAATAAGGTAAAATCCTTCTCAGTCAAATAGAGAAGGATTCTTTTTTCTTTTATAATAGGCTCTGACAATAGGCTTCTAGACTCTGCATTTCCTCGGATGTCAAGCGTCTAAAGTCACCTTCTGCGAGACTAGGGTCTAATCGCAAAGGTCCCATGCTAAGGCGTTGCAATTCCAGTACTTCCTTGCCACAAGCTGCTACCATGCGTTTCACCTGATGAAATTTGCCTTCTTGAATGGTAATGCTAACCACACAAGTCTCTTGGCTTAAATCCTTATCAAGCACTTCCAATTTAGCAGGAAGACACTGGTGATCCTTTAAAGAAATACCTTTGGCAAAATCATCTTTGTCAGCATCAGTCATGATGCCTGCTACTTTCGCTAAATACTCTTTGGTAACGTGTTTTTTAGGGGATAAAAGGTCATGGGCTAGCTGACCATTATTGGTCAAGAGCAACAGCCCTCGAGTATCCTTATCTAATCTGCCAACAGGAAAAACGTCTTTTTGTCTGGCAGTTTCATCTAATAAGTCTATAACGGTTGCTTGCGCTCTGTCCTTTGTCGCTGACAAAAAGCCCGCTGGCTTATTCAAGACATAGTAAACGAAGGCTTCATAAGTCAAAGGTTTTCCAAGGTAAGTCACCACGTCTTTATGTTCATTTATTTGAACCTTGGGAGATGTTTCCACCTCTTGATTAACCAAGATAGCTTTCTTTTTCAAAAGGTTCTTGACTTGGCTTCTACTCCCAACTCCTGTTTCTACTAAAAATTTATCTAAACGCATTGTCACCCTTTCAAGAAGAATTCTTTAACTAAGTATAACACAAAAAACAGTTATCCCGAGACTGAAAGCGCTTAATGTATTATAATATATAGTATAGAAACAAGGAGATTAACTTATGACTATTTACTCTCATACTTACGAAACTGACAACCAGCATTCTGCGAAAGCCATGGGCTCTGGAACACTTGACGTATTGGCCACTCCTGCTTTAGTGGCTTTTATGGAAAATGCTTCTTACTTATTTGCCCAAGAATCACTAGAAACAGGATTGACCACTGTTGGCAGTGAAATGGCTATTCAACATTTAGCTGCTTCTGCCATTGGCCAAGCAGTAACCATTGTCATCACTGCTCTCAAAGAGGAAGGCCGAAAATACGATTTCCGCATAGAGGCTTTTGTGGGAGACCAACTGATTGGAAAAGCCTGTCATACCAGAGTGAGGGTAGATAGTCGAGATTTCATGGAAAAAGTAACAGACTAAAACGTTAAAGGTAAGCAATGAACAATTGCTTACCTTTTATCATGTCTAAAAGTGAACGATATCCTTCACAAGCGACTTTGATAGAGCTATTTCCTTACCTATGTCAATTGCTGATAGGCCTCTGCCTTTAGTTGGCCAATCGTCCACATGGCAGCAAAACTAATGAGATAGAGACATGATAGGAACATCATGACCATTGAAACTCCTGAAACATCTAAGATGCTTCCGATAATAACCGATGAAAAACCACCCAAAGCACGGCCGACATTTAAGATTACATTATTAGCTGTTGAACGGATATGATGTGGATAAAGTCTGGTAATCATCGCACCATATCCTGCAAACATCCCATTGACAAAAAATCCGACAATGGCACCTCCAATAAGCATAGTACTCATGGAATGAGCAAATTGGAAGAGGTAAACACACAGCGAAGAGGCAAGCAGAAAGATTCCATAGACCAGACGCGGCCCAAATCGGTCTAAAAGCTGACCAAACGTCAACATGCCTAAACACATCCCCAAAATGGTCGCTACCATCCACAACGAAGAACTTTTTACGGAGAGATTCAGACTTGTTTGAATAAGGGTTGGTAACCAGTTCATCATCCCGAAGTACCCTGCAATCTGAACGGTTGTCATGACCATCAAAGCGAGAGTTTGAGCAGTCAATTCTTTTGTTTTGAAGAGCTCAGCAACACTTACCGGCTGATGATGGGGTTCTTCTTTTTGACCATGATAATCCCAAACCTTACGATCATCTATAGCTAAGATCATCCAGATAACTAATACTATCGGAAGGAGTCCGAAGAGAAAAAGGCCTCGCCAGCCTAAACTTGGTGCTAGCCAACCTGCTAGGAGAGCTGAGCTAATCGATCCTAATTGTCCGGCAATTCCGTTCAAAGAAGAAATGCGCCCCATTTTTTCAGGTGGAACAATTCCCGCCATAATGGCGATAGCCACGCCGTACTCTCCACCAACCCCTATTCCAGCAATAAAACGCATCCAGTATAAATAAGACAGAGACGGAGTAAAATAAATTAATCCTGTAGCGACTGAGAACAAGACGATTGTCCATTTAAAGACCTTAAACTTATGATACCTATCTGCCAGTAAGCCAAAAATAAGGCCTCCAGCTAACATCCCTAAATTCGTAATCGTCGCAATCCAACCTCCCTGTGTGCCACTAATTCCTAATTCGGTAATAATAGAGGACATCGAGAAAGCCAGGAACATCACATTCAGGTCATCCGTACCTGAAGCGACAATAGCGGCCACTAAGGCCCGTTTGTTGGTGGTATCCAAAGATCGTTTTGACATACTTGTCTCCTTTTTAATAGTAGCTCACTGACTACCTTAATTAATTACATACCTTCTTTCCAAGCAGCAAAAAAGACTTGGGAACACGTCCGCAAGTCTGCTAAAGGTCACCAAAAAACAAAAGATTAGTCTAAACTCTCTTTGATCTTAATGCTTTCATGCTTCACGGAACATGTTTAAAGCGGTATTTAATTGTTAATAGTATAATAAAGCCTCTTCTACTTGTCAAGTGATTCCTACAGAACCTTTTAGCTTTCTGCTGTAATAGGCTCACCAAATCTAATTCTAATAGTGATAAATTCTGCTATCTCCACAAAAAATCTTTTGCTTCTCTTCGTTTCTTTGTTATAATGCTTTACAGAGGTGAAAAAAATGAAGACTATTGCTTTTGACTCTAATAAGTATTTAAACTTACAAAGGGATCATATTTTAGAACGTATTAGCCAGTTTGATGGTAAACTTTACATGGAATTTGGTGGGAAAATGTTAGAAGACTACCATGCTGCCCGTGTACTTCCAGGTTATGAACCTGACAATAAGATTAAATTGCTCAAAGAACTCAAAGAGCAAGTCGAAATTGTGATTGCCATTAATGCTAATAATATTGAGCACTCAAAGGCGCGTGGCGATCTAGGCATTTCCTATGACCAAGAAGTTTTCCGTCTCATCGACAAGTTTAACACATTAGACATTTATGTCGGTTCAGTCGTGATTACTCAATATAACAATCAACCAGCTGCAGATGCCTTTCGTAAACAACTTGAAAAAAATGGCATCGCTTCTTACCTACACTACCCTATCAAGGGCTATCCAACCGACATCAACCACATTATCTCACCTGAGGGGATGGGGAAAAATGATTACATCAAAACCAGCCGTAACCTTATTGTTGTGACAGCGCCAGGGCCTGGTTCAGGAAAACTAGCCACTTGCATGTCCCAAATGTATCATGATCAAATCAATGGCATTAAGTCGGGCTATGCCAAATTTGAAACCTTCCCTGTCTGGAATCTTCCTCTTCATCATCCTGTTAATTTAGCTTATGAAGCTGCTACTGCAGACTTAGATGATGTCAATATGATTGATCCTTTCCATCTAGAAACTTACGGTAAAACAGCTGTCAATTATAATCGTGACATCGAAGTCTTTCCAGTGCTAAATCGTACGTTTGAACGTATTTTGAGCAAATCACCCTACGCATCACCAACAGATATGGGGGTTAATATGGTTGGCTTCTCCATTGTCAATGAAGAAGCTGCTATTGAAGCATCCAAACAGGAAATCATTCGCCGTTATTACCAAACCCTCGTCGATTTTAAGGCAGAGCGTGTTTCAGAGGCTGCTGTTAAAAAGATTGAACTCTTGATGAATGATATTGGTGTTACACCTGAAGACCGTCAAGTTACTGTGGCTGCTCGCCAAAAAGCAGAACAAACAGGACAGCCTGCCCTTGCTCTGCAATTACCAAATGGACAGATTGTCACTGGAAAAACATCTGAACTTTTCGGACCAACTGCTGCTGTGATCATCAATGCCATTAAAACATTGGCGAAAATTGACAAAGCCACTCATTTGATTGAACCAGAGTATGTGAAACCCATCCAAGGCCTCAAGGTAAACCATTTAGGTAGCCAAAACCCTCGCCTACATTCCAATGAAATCCTCATTGCGCTAGCCATCACTGCTATGACTAATGACGAGGCTAACCTTGCCATGAAAGAACTTGGTAACTTGAAAGGCAGCGAAGCCCATTCTACCGTAACCCTAACTGACGAAGATAAAAATGTTCTCAGAAAGCTTGGGGTTAACGTTACATTTGACCCTATTTATCAAAATCATAAACTCTACCGAAAATAAGGAGAGTCTGGAATATTTTCGTTATTTCCTATCATTTTCAAAAATAGCCTACGATCCATGGTCGTAGGCTATTTGTCTAGGATGGCAATACTAATTGTTTCTGATTGTTAAAGAAACTCCTATAAGCTAAATAAGTTGCTATAAAAGAGGCAATAGAGGTTGTCGATAGCAACATAAACGTCACCATCATCTGGTACTTAACAGCCTGAATAGGCGGGGTGCCAGCTAAAATCAATCCTGTCATCATACCAGGTAAGGTCACAATCCCCAAAGTCTTGGCAGAATCAATGGTCGGTACCATACCTGTTTTGATCACTTCTCGGATAATATCAATGGAAGCCGGTAATACATCTGCACCGAGAGCCAACTTGGTTTCTACTTCTGCTTGTTTGGTCGAAAAATCTGCATTGAGTTGTTTGTAACACAGACCAATAGCGACCATGGAATTGCTAATAATCATCCCTCCCACTGGAATGATTTGGTTGGGAACAAATCTAAGAATCCCAGATAACAACATGACTGCTAAGGTGATTAAGGTCCCAGATAAGATGGCGACAAATGAAATCACTGCACTATGTCTTATTCCTTTTCCACGTTTGGCAGCATTATAAGAGGCATTCAACATCATAAACAGGAGGAGTCCAGCTGTGAAGAGAGCGCTTTGATAGCCAAAAATATAATCTAAAACAAATCCCACAATGAGAAGCTGGATAACCGCACGTACCGCACCTACAATAATCTCTTTCCCTAAACCCAGTTTTTGCCAATAGGAAAAAAAGAGAGTCATGACGACCAATGATGACGCCAACAATAAAGAGACGACACTGATATCGTTAACAGTATTCATTTTACCACCTCCAGAGATTTGAGTTGCCCTTCCACAATCGTTAATCTCTTAGTGGCATCACGCTTACTTTGCTCGTCATTATGAGTCACCCAAAGGATAGTCATGCCCTCTTGATTTAAAGAGCGAATAACCTCTTCAACTAATGCGGCATTTTGGGCATCAAGGGCTGATGTGACCTCATCTAGCAATAGTACCTTAGGTTCAAATAGCAGTTGCCGAATAAGCGCTAAACGCTGCTTCTCTCCACCTGATAGCTTGGTGATGTCCTTATTGACATACGAGGCATCCATCTGAAAACGCTCTAACCACTGTTCTACCAAAGACTTATCGAGGGTTTTCTTTCGCAATGAAAAAGGGAAGAGCAGATTGTCCTCAACCGTTTTTCCAAAAAGATAAGGCGTTTGAAAACAGTAGGAAATCTCTTGCCGCAACGTGATTGGGTTAAACGTATCTAGTGGTTTTCCTTGAAAATGAATCGTTCCCGAACTTGGGCTAATGAGATAACTCGCTAATTTTAACAAGGTCGATTTTCCTCCACCTGAAGGACCTACAATCGTTACAAAATCCCCTTGGTCAATGCTAAAACTAATCTCTTTTAAAATCGTATGGTCCTTGTCTGTAAAAGTGACCTGATCAAATGCTAAAATAGCCATCGGTCTTCCCCCTCCTAAGCCTTTTTGGATAATTCTTTTTAAGAATAATTCTAATTAAAAATATCTAGCTTTAGTTTATCACGTTTTACTTTAAAAATCTGTCTTTTTAACCGAAAAAATAAACAAAACCTCTAGCTATCAAAAACGCTAAAGGTTTTGCTTTAATGATTCTCAGATAGACGCTGATACAGCTGTTGATGGTATTAGAATTTTTTCACCACAAACATAGTGAGGCCAACTTTGGTAAGCATTTGTTCTTTTTGATTGTAAACCACTACTTCGATTAGTTGTGTCGAACGCCCACCATGAACCAGCTTCCCTTCAATTGTTAGAAGATCTCCTTTATGACCTGCTTTTAAATAATTAGCGTTAGCTTGGAGGGTAACCGCATCTTGACCAGTTGAACTAGCAACTAACCCACCAACTTGATCACAAAGGGTAAACAAATAGCCGCCATGGGCATTCCCATAGTAGTTAAGAGCAGAATCTGTCACTTCTGTTTTTAAAATCACATGACCATTTTCAAAATGCTCAACACTGTAGTTTTCAAAAATACTAATGACCTGTAAGTCAATCTCTTTTGGTAATTTAGGCATTTTCTATCTCTTTTCCTCTTAGTCTAAAATCAATACAAGTTTCATTATACTACAAATATGAAAAGAAGGCAGAGCTCCTGTTTAAAAATCAGTAGGTTGTTCAACCTTGTCTAGTGTATGGAGTACCTCTAAACATAAATTGAGGGCAAAGGTAAAGGAATCTGCTCCCCAGTTGCGTTGATCGTATGCTTCGATATCTGCTAGTGTATCTGCTGTAAATAAGAGTTGCCCCCAAAGAACCTTCCTGAGCTGAGCTACTGCTGCTAGGGCAGAACATTCCATCTCAACAACCGAACAACCTTCTTCCCGGCGATAAGCCACTTTCTCTTTTGTCTCCCGGTAAAAACCGTCCGTTGACCAAGCGATGACCTCTTGGTAGGCTAGTCCATTTGCTAAAAGAGTTTGCTCAATCAGACGGAGCATAATAGGATTGATGGCTATATAACGCGATGGTGCCACATAATGATAACTTGTTCCTTCATCTCGTAAAGCCTTAGTTGGTACTAAAAAACGATTTTCCTCGATAGGCACCAAAACACCACAAGTTCCTGTACTCATGATTTCTTTGACCCCATAACCAATCAGCCAGTCCATAAATTGCGCGGCAGGAGCCGATCCAACAGGAGCCTGAGCTAAACAGATATCTTGGTCTTTATAAGTTAACAGATAAACAGGGTAAACCTTAGTAGCTGAAACGAATTCTGCGATTTTTTTCCCTTGATGATCTAACGCAAAGGCTTCAATCTCGTCTTCTAAGAAAGCATAGACACACTTAGGTGGAAGCTGAATATCTAGTCCTTCATGGGTAGGCATAATGACGGCTGATGGATCACTGTCAAATTCTAAAAGAGGAATCTCGTGTTTGGTAATAGGCATACGGCTCTCCTTACTGTTATCATGTTCTAGGCATACGGCTAGTTCTTTTTATTGTAACAGCTTATCTTCAAAAAGCAAGGACTCTCTATCACAAAAACTCTTCTAACACATGGCTAGAAGAGTTTTTGACAGTTTATTGGTATGATTTAGAAAGCAACCTTGGCATGACCGTTTAACTTATCCTCGATAAAGGCTTTAATTTCCTTGCTTGTCAATGCTTGTTGAACGGCTTTAACAGCTTTGCTATCTTTGTTGTCTTCACGCGCAACAAGTGACACGGCAAAGAAATGATCCTTACCTTCTTCAACTAATACACCATCTTTTTCTGGTGTTAAATTGAGCTTGGCAATATAAGTTGGGTAGTTGAAAATCATGTCTTTTTCCTTGTATGCTTCATTGAGATTAAGTAATGACACTGGTGAAAAAATGAGATTTTTTGGATTTTCTGTAATGTCTTCAACAGTTACTGACATACTCTTTGGATCACGCAGGCTAATCACCTTATGCTCTGCTAATAAGCGGAGGGCACGAGTCATATTGGTTGGATCATTTGGAATGGCAACATCCGCTCCTTCTTTAAGGTCCTTGATGTCTTTAAGGTCTTTCCCATAGAAAGACACAATTGCATCGTAGATTGGCTGTACTTGAACAAGATTGGCGTCATTTCCTTTATTGAACATTTCCATGAATGGCTTATGCTGGAAAAAATTAGCATCAACTTCTTTATTTTTTAAAGCGACATTAGCCTGAATATTATCAGTAACAGTGACCACTTCAAGCTTATAGCCTTCTTTAGCTAAATTATCTTTTACTGCTTCAAGCATATCCGTCATAGGGCTTGTGTGAGCAGCTACTTTAACAACGGTCATATCCTTTGCTTTCGTAGATGATGATGTTTCAGAATCACCTTGCTTTGCTTGTGACCCACAAGCCACCAAACTAAAACCAGCTAAAAGCGTCAGAACAAGTGACAACAGTTTTTTCATTAGAAGAATCTCCTTTTCTCAATCAATCAGTTACAAAACTGACAACAACGACAACTCCCTAGCCTGACCAATGACTTCTAAACCAGAAAAACACTAGTAACCACGCTAATCATTTTTTCATTTCAAAGAAACCTCAGGCGCCTATAACAGTTCTCTCAGAAAGACAATCTCATTGTAACAGAACACCCTTAAGAAAATCAAACCATGTGACTCATAAAAAACAAAAAAGCATTAAACCATATTGTTTAGCGCTTTCTTGAAATGTTAAATATTAACTGATACAGTTATTAAAGAAAATACGACTGTACCATTTTTGATGCCATCAAAGTAGTTAGGATAGGTTCCGCCTTACTCGTTAGCTCCCTGAGAAGCTTAGTTGATTAAAAAAACCTAATCCGTTAAAGTGGTAAAAAACAATTATCTTTTTGCTAATCAGTAAAAATATTTCATATACCAAATAGCCCTGCACAATAACTAAGGCATAATTCCTGAGGTATCCTTTACTTTTTAGCTAGTAAAAGCAAAGTCCTGCCTTATATTAATAACATTTATCTTGTTACTTCAAACTCCACCATGTGATGGAAGAAGAGATAGGTAACAGCAAGCCTATCTTTCAAAAAAGAATAAACTAGAACGGTCCTCTCTTCAAAACATTAGATTCTTATCCAAGCACTACAGTTGGCAAAGAGGCTGAATGCTCATATAGATTGGTTTCATTTGCTATTTTTTTACTCAACCAAATCTTAAAAATTAAATCTCTTCCATAATATCTTCCACAGAAATCTCTGTGAAATGTCTACGATTAGTACTATCAACAATGAAGAAATAGAGTTTGTTCAGCTTTTTTTCGCCGATTAAATTACGGATAGTTTGTCGCATTACTTCTGATTCAACTTCTAAAATGATACTCTCATTTGGCCTTAGTACACTGGCATAACTAGCAGCTAAATTTTTTTCATTGAAAGTCCAATCCAATACACCATCAAATTCAGTTTCTGGATTAAAGAGGTTCCAATTAAATCGAGAAATCCCCTCATAAATCAGCCTTGTTGGAACTTTACCAACATTAATAATCTCAAAAATATACTTTACTGCCCCACTTTCTTGTGAATAACCAATACATGAATGGAGATAAAGGTTAGTTTTTTCAGTACGACTTGCTAGCCATAGGGAGACTATCACAGCTCCAACTGTACCTAATGCGGATAACATTTCCCAAAAATTGCCAAAAATTGCCAAAATCAATGGTAATTGTCATACATTAATTCCATTTCTCCAATAAACTCACACACTCCACGTGATGCGTCTGCGGGAGTCAAAAGGTCCAGTGGACCTTTTGAGCGTCTCATCTTGAAATAATAGAGTGAGACGGACTCTTTAACTACCTTTCTCAAGTAAACTCACACACTCCACATGTGTTGTCTGTCCCTTGAGAATACAATTTTTTGTCCTCGTCACAGTTTTGAGGACACAATTTATCTGGTTCTAGTTTAGCATTTTTACGTTTACTTTTAAATTGTTTACCGTCCTTATTTTGAGTTTCTCCTGTTTTGAAAATTATGGTTAACATTGCAGGATCAATTTCACCATCGCTACTAACACCACCTACAATAATTTTCTCAACGATGCTCTCAAAAACTGTACGATCAAACTCAGTAAGCATTTTCTGTGAAGATAGTAATTGTTTAAACTCAGTTAGTCTTTTTTTAACATCAATTTCTGACTTCAATGTTGTTTCAACATTTACTTTTTCTTCTGCAAGATATTCTTTTTCTAAGGAGAGCTCATTATATTTTTCATTATAAATAGAATCACTTATTTTCCCTTCTAGTTTTAAATTTACAAGATTCTCCTCTTTTTTTAGTAAAGTGCGAAGCTTATTAGTAATCTTTTTTAGTTCCTTATTGAGGCTATTGTCATTTAATTCAGATTCAATCGTTTCAAGTAAATCTGACACTATATTTTCATTCGAATGATAGAGTTGTCTGTAAGCTTCCATGAAAGCTCCCTCAATAGCCAGTTCCTCTAATCCTTTACTATGTTTACAGTATTTTTTCCCTTTTTTTATCGAAGTAACACAATGCCACACAACTTTTCGATAATCTGAACGACAGTGCCAACTTCTCCTAGACAATAATGAACCACAAAAGCCACATTCTAACATACTACTAAAAGCATACATTTTTGAATAGCGTTCACGTTTTCCATTTACATTCGCAACTGTCTTTTTATTTCCTGCCCTACGCAACCTAATCTCCTGAGCTTTCTCAAAGTCTTCTTTAGATATTATAGGTTCATGGTTATCTTTGATGTAGTACTTATCTTCTTCACCAAAATTACTTAAACGTCTCTTGCTTATTGGATCCACTGTAAAAGTTTTTCCCATTAGAATATCGCCTTTATATTTTTCATTCTTTATGATTCCTAAGACTGTTGTATCATTCCAATGATCTAATCCTCTCGGAGATTTGTAACCTAGTTCATCAAGTTCCCTTGCTATAACTTTCCCTCCAATACCTTCTAAGTACCTTTCAAAGATATAACGGACTATTTTTGCTTCTTTTTTATTGATAGAAAGTTGTTTGGTTTCTACATCATAGTCATACCCCAAGCACCCTTGAAACCCTATCAGTTCACCACGTTGCATCTTCATTTTTAATCCCTTTTTCACATGTGCAGATGTATTTTCTACTTCTTGCTGTGCAACAGAGCTAAGAATGGTTAGAAGTAATTCTCCATCCATAGTAAGGGTATCAATGTTCTCTTCCTCAAAATAAACTCCAATTTGCATATCCTTTAACATTCTGACATACTTCAAAGTATCTAAGGTGTTTCTTGCAAATCTAGCAATTGCTTTTGTTACAATATAATCAATTTCGCCATTTACACAATCATTGATTAAGCGTTGAAAACCCTGTCTCTTTCCTGCTTGAGTTCCTGAAATCCCCTCATCTGCATAGATATCAGCGAGTTCCCAATCTGAACGCTGAGAAATGTAATCTTTATAATGTCTCACCTGAGATTCATAACTGTTCTTCTGATCCTCACTATCAGAACTCACTCGGCAATAAGCAGCAACCTTTTTTAAATGTCTTTCAACATTGACACCTCTACGTCGAACTAAAGAATCAGCTTTTATTATTTCAACATTATTTGTTTTCATAACTGAAATTCCTCCTTTTGATTCTATATTACCGCGTTCAAATAAAAAGGTCAGCTATTTTGTGTACTTAATACGCAGTCTATTTCTGATTTTTTCGTATTCATTTTTAGACAACAGTTCTTTAGAATATAAAAAATTAAGCATTGATAACTGCAGACTATATTTTACAACTGTTTGTTCCAATATTTTTCCTCCTGATAACGTGCTATTCTATAATTTCCTCAGTAGGTATGATTGGTTAAATCATTCATGGGCATTTCACCCGCTGTCCTTTTACGATGGCAACCTGAACGTTCAGAAGTATCATTGTCCTTATTTGTGGTCATGGCAGATAGAGAACCACTCTATTTTATAGCTAATAATTTTCGCTCCTATCACGGCGTATCTCACTAAATTGCTCGACAAATAAGAAAGTCCCACCTCGGTTTATTCAATTGTCAATGAACAAATCAAGGAGAGACTATTTTATTTTACGTTTTATCCTATCTGGACAATCTGTTAGTCCTAATAAGTAATCCGTACTAACGTCATAGAGTTTAGAAAGCTGCACAAGAACATCTGCCGTTAAGGCAACCTCTCCTCTCTCAATTTTTGCATAGTTTGTATGAGAAAAGGAAAGTAAATTTGCAACAAACTTTTGAGTGAGATCATGATCTTCCCTCAAATCTCTTATCCGTTGGTACATCTAGCTTTCTCCTAAGAAAAGTATATGTCACTTTCAGAAAAAAGCTGGGAAATTGTCATAATATGACAGTAATTATTGTTTAGTTAAAACCAACAATTATTTTTGTAAATATTTCAATACTATTTTGAATATATTCTAGATTGACTACTACTTCAGACCACCTTACATTAGATTATACAAATTTTATATTGGATTTTTGTAAATTTCTAAAGTCCCTATCTTTAGATTCCGTTCAGCTAACTTTAATTTACAAAATAGTAATATCGAATGATTTAATGCTAGTTTGACTCGGTTCTACAAATGTAACCCCCTGCTTCTCTTCCAATATATCTGATTCCTCTAATGATGTTGATAATCCACTCCATGGCTCTAAGGCTATAAATGGACTTTGATTAGTGGTAGACCTAATAATTAAATGTGGAAAATCTTTAAAATCCACCTTAATTCCCTTATTACTTTTTTAGACTTCGAACTGACACTACATGACTTTGGTTGATCTAGGGTAATAGCATCGTGTGAAAACAAAGAATAATCCCAATCTAATTCATTTTGATTTTCAAGAAAAGGGGTTCTATCTTGTAAATCAAGTAATCCAGTATCTGGGAAACTCTTTGGAATGCTATATATTAAATATTCAGAAAATTCTAAATGATAATCTTCGTATTTATAGTTATTTTCTAAAGGGCAATTAAATCCTGGGTGACCTCCATAAAGTAAGGAATAGAACGTTCAACTTCGCTAAACGTTACCTGATATTCCGTAGTTTTTGTAGAATCATACAAGCGATAAATTATATTCAAAACTAAGTGATATGGAAATTCTTGAAGAGTCTGCACGTTAGATTTATAGCTAAAAGAAATTGACGATTCACCTATCTTCTTATATGTAAAATTTTATTTTCTTACTAATCCACGTACAGTAATATTCCTATATTCCCCTTCTACGAGAACTTAATCATCTCTTACACTTACACAAATTGGAAATAGGGCTTGTGCTTGGCTACCCCAATATTCTGGATTACCTTGCCATAGGTATTCTACACCATCCTTATCTTTAATAGATGATAAGGCACCGTCAAACTACGAAAACTGCACTGTCAATCGCTCATGTTTTAATTCAATAACTATTTGATTTTTCCTCCCCGATACCAAACAAGAGCGTCCGTCTTAAACCCACACTCTTATCTTATGTTAGAAATTATATATACTATTCAATAAGTTGAGATTCTGCTACTTGGTTGTACTAGTAGGCACTCTTTCTTAGAGTAATATTCTTGTGTCTCAAAGTCCAGATAGAAGAGACTATAACATTTTTCTTAGCCATTTGGACATAAGAAAACATCCATCAACGACCAAATAAACTCCCCTTTAATATTTGCACCATCTGCAATCGCATCTGAAATCACTTCTAAGTGTTTCTTCACATAATCATAATCGATACGACCATCATCATAAACAGTATTATCAACAAATTCATCTTTATATCCCAAACTATTTTCAGTGATATAAATTTGATAATTTGGATAATCCCGTTTTACACGCATGATTTAATCATATGGACCTTGAGGATAAATAATCCAGTCCCAATCTGTCTTAGGTACATAAACTGGTACTTCACAACGTCCAGCTCCATTAATTTGATATTTAGAGCTATCTTTCTCACCTTTACCGTTATGAATAAATTCTGTTGATCCATCAAAGGCTTGCATCCAGTCACTCATTTAATAGCTAATACCAAGGAAGTCATTCAAAGCTTTAGCTACTTCTAACACTTAACAATTTCTCTGAGTAACCACCTAGATAAGTTATCAAAAATGAATTTATTATGGATGAGGCCTTCAAGTTCTACTGTATGAACATCATCAGGGTTATTTTTATCAAATGGTTATTTTGTCTGAAGAGCATGAACCACACTAATCTCACCCTTGTGACTACCACCTTTAAACAGTTTAATAGCACGAGTTTAGTAAATCATCATGCTATGGTGTGATTGAAAAACTTTTACAAGATCATATTTGATACCTGATGGAAATTTACTAACAAGATATTGTCCATCACCGATTAGACCAATTTCATTGAAAGTTGTCTAATAATTAACTTCTGTAAATTCTTTAAAACAGAACTCAGCATAGTGAACAACATGGCCAATATTTCCCGATTAAGGAAATCACCGTTTTAATGCAATGCTTCGAGAGTATCAAAATGATGAAGTATTACAAATGATTCAACGCCACGATTATAACACTCTGAAAAAAATTATGATAAAATTCAACTCCTTTTTCATTGACTTTTTGCAATATCCATAGCAATTATAATCTATAGATATTGAAATCTTTAGGAGCTATGATCCAGCACTTTCATATGCATCCAAACCTTTGTTCCATAATTTTAATGATATGGTGAAAAATATTAATGAAATAAGGATTAATCCACCAATATTAAACAATCCATCCTTATCTTTCAAGAAATAGCTAGCTGGGTAGTAGGCTGTAAAAGCAAAAGGAATAATAAAACTTATCAACCAACGTAAAAATGAATTGTAGATGACAACCGGATATTTTGCAAAATCATTGAACATATAAAAAATGTAAATCACTGCCCCAGATTGTTTGGTCCAGAAAGCTATGCTGGCTGTTGCAATTTTTAAGGAAGTATAAATCAAGGTGGCAAAAGGTATACTAATTAAAAATATAAAAACCTTCGTCCAAGTCCAAGTCAAGCTGGTTACCGTTGCTGATAGTAATGAAATACCTACTAACAATTCACCTAAAGCATCAATTTGAAAAGTTTCTACTAGAATATGAAATAAAGGATTAATGGGTCTTATCAGGTATTTATCAAATTCGCCCTTACGAACCAGGCGTTGCCCTAGAGCCCATAAATTATCAAAAAAGAGATGATCAATTCCCTTGGGAATTAGGGAAAAGCCATAGATAAAGGCAATCTGCTGAAAACTCCACCCATCCAGCGATGGGATGTTTTGAAATATAATATTAAGGAATAACAGGTTTAACCCTTGCGTTAAAAAAACGCCTAAAACGCCAACAACGAAATCAACCTTATACTCCACAATTTGCTTGAGGTATTGTCTGATAAAAATCAAGTGCATACGTTGATATTTCTTCATACTAACCTCCTTGAATAGTAATGTGGGACTGTACACGTTTCCAAATAATTTGGGACAAAGCAATCATAACAAGCAACCAAAATAATTGTAGCAAGACAGCTTGAATCATTTGACTAATGTTATACTTTCCTACAATAATCATCACTGGCGTATAAATTAAAGATGAAAATGGAAAAAAAGATAATATATCCGCAATGATTTTTGGAAAAAAAGACAAAGGAATCAAACTACCAGACATAAAGGCAACCAAAGAATTCTTTAGAAGATTTGACCCCCACAAATTTTTAAAAACAAAAGCGGAAAACCCAAAACAAATATTAAAGAAAAAATTAATCAAAAAAGCCAATATTAAGCTAAAAAGATAGGTCAAGGCCATTAGAGAAATTTGCAAGATAGGTTGTCCGGATAAGAGTTTTAAGCCTATAATTATGATTAAAAACGGCAAGCCAACACTAACAAAGACTAACCACCTAAATCCAATCTCTGTGAAAAGATAAGAAGCTGCAAAATGAACCGGACGAAGCAACCGCATAATAATTGAGCCGTCCTTTACTTCCTCGCCAATCATAAATGAGCTATCCGATTTTGTCAGCAAGTTAGTCACAAAACTCATGATGATATAAAAAGTCATATCAGATAAGCTAAATCCTCGAATCAAAGATTGATGCGACGAACTGAAAACGGCTCTCCATAAGTAAAAAGCAACAAATGCTCCCATAACATCCCCAATTCGGTAAAGAAAAAAATTGACACGATAAGTAATCAATTCCTGCATCCCAGCACTAATAAATAGTTTGTAGCGTTTCCATAATTTAACCATCTTAAAGCTCCTTTCGGTAGAAACGACGGATAATATCTTCAATATTTACATCGGTCATCTTTAAATCTCGAATGGCAAAATCAGAGAAGGTTTTTTGGATAATATCAGCTGTTTGATAACGCGAGCTATCATATTGAATATTTAGTAGCAACTCTTTTCGCGTAATATGAATATCCGAAATCCCTACAAACTGAGAGACAACATGATTTTGACCTGGACGTAGTTCAAAAGTAAGGGTCTTCATCTTTCCAAAAGTTTCTTTCAGTTGATTTACAGTGCCGTCAAAAATCTCTTGTCCTTTATCAATCATAAAAATACGATCACATAATTGTTCAATATCACTCAAATCATGAGTGGTTAAGAGTATTGTCGTCTCTTCTTCTTGATTTATCTGTGTGATCGCTCGTCGAATATTATCCTTGACAGAAACATCTAAACCAATGGTGGGCTCATCTAAAAAAAGGACTTTGGGATTATGCAATAAAGAAGCCGCAATATCAGCTCTCATACGTTGACCTAGCGATAGTGTCCGAACAGGATCCTTAATAAACTCTTTCAAGTCTAAAACATCATTTAAAAAATCCATGCGTTTTTGAAAGACTGCATCAGGGACATCATAAATTTCTTTTAAAACTGAGTATGTCTCTTGTAAAGCCAAATCCCACCAAAGCTGGGTGCGTTGCCCAAAAACAACACCAATATCCTTAACATAATCCTGACGATTTTCTTGAGGAATCTTCCCATTAATGCGACAAAAACCAGATGTCGGTTTTAAAATCCCTGTCAACATTTTAATAGTTGTTGACTTACCTGCCCCATTAGCACCAATAAAACCTAAAATTTGTCCCTTTGGAACCTCAAACGATAAATCCTTAACCGCTTCAAAAATTTGTTTTTCGGGATGGATAAAAGAACGTATGGCTCCTTTTAAGCCAGGTTCTTTAATTATCTTAACAAAATCTTTCCGAAGACAAGATACTTCAATCATTGCCATACTTTACTCTCCTTTTATCTATTTATATGGTAATCAGTGTTCAAATCCAAGTTTTTGTCCACTATAAAGCTATTTTAATCTTAATTATTAGAACACTTAAAACAATAACCTCACAATGTTGTTTTGCATCCACAGAAAATAAACTACTAAAATTTTTTTAAGGGGCCTTTACATATTTCAGTTATAAAAACAGTAAAAAATTGGTCTAAATGGATATAAATTTACTTTTTAAAGTTACCTAGAACGATAGCCAAGTTATAAAAGGTATCACTTTTTTAAATTTCACCATAATGGATAATTGTACATAAAAGAATATTTATACTAAGTATACCCCAACTTCTTATTCCTAGAATACACAAGTACTAGCTTTTCTGTTATAGAAAAGCTAGATAATTACCATTAAAAAGTTACCCAATTAAAAGATCCTCAAAATCTATACATAATGGCGTTGGCTTTGAGTAGGTTTTGCAACCAATTCCACAAGAAAAATGACAAGAACGAAGGTCTAAACTCGTTGCATAAAAATATGTAATTCCATCAACTGAATAGGAAAATTTACAACTATCCTCCTGTCTAGATATTTTTAAATAAACTTCCGAAGTCTCAAGTCGCTTTCTAAAAATTTCAGGATTTTTTCCCATTAAATCTAGGTTTATAAAATAATTTGAGTCCAAACCAAAATAATATAAATTATCATCGATAAAACAATATAGACCTGCAACAAATTTAGAATCCTTTTCTTTATGAATTACATTTATTTTCACTATAAGATAGTTTAAGTCTTGATTGATTCTTACCTTTGGACTATCATCATTAAACCATGAATTGTAAATTTTATCTCCGATAAAACTAAACCTAAATTTTCTGGAATTATCCTCAGTAATTGTAATAATTTTCCCACTATTTTGTATGCACTCAAATACTTCATTGTATCTATTTGAATTTGATGAAATGATTTCAAATAATCTTTCTTTATACCTAGAAGCTTGTTTGGAAAAAAAATCAAAAATCTTTTTTTCTTCTAGAACAAAAAAATCATAATTTACTAATTTAGTATCATTCTTCAAAATATTTTTAATACATCTATTAATAAATATAGTCCATTCCTCAAGAATAGTTTCCACTGTACTAGATAGATATAGTAATTCTTTATTAGAAATCAATTCATATACTCGAAGTTTCTCAAAAAAGATTGTAAAAAATAATTTCTTCTTTTTTGTAATATTCTTTAAATTAGCCAGTAATGTAAAATCCCTATTTGTCAATATTTTATATACCATCTCTAATTCTCTGGATGATATACTACTTTGGTTAAACAAATATTTAAATGTCTCGTGGAATATCTCAGTTTCGGTCAGTTCATTTACTACTGTAGTAACAACAAAAATATATTCTTTTTCTTTGTTTAAAATAGTCTGATGAAAATATGATTTATAGGCTCGTTCAAGAATTTCAAAAGTGATACAAAAATTTTGTTCCGTAAGTATATCTGAATATATCTGTGTAGCATCTATAATATAAAAGAGTTCCTTTTCCTTATCATAGCCATTTATTAAAAAAAGATGTGGCCAGTCTTGTTCTTTGTAATAAGTAGAGTAATAAATTTCTTTAAGATTTATTGGAACAAAAACAGAACCATATTTATTAATATTTTTGACGATGAATTCTGTTAAGGCATATTCATCAGAAATGTTAATTTTTTCACTCTCTATACAGAAAAAATTTCTTAGTATATGCATCTCTCTCTCAAAATCGTATTCATTTTTACTGTCATCCACCTTGTAACATCTATAAAAATTGTTAATCATATAAAATAAGTCACAATAGCTATTATTGATACTATTTAAGAAAATTCCCAATAATCTATCAAAACACGTAACTTCTTCCAATGAATAATAATTATCAACTGATTTTAATGAAGAATTTATATATTTCATATTAATATTATTTTCTTTCTTTATTCATATATCATTCAATTACAAAATTAGTTTCCTAATCTAGATATACGCTGCTATTACAACAATTCTTCAATAATAGAATTCAATTTTTTTATCGTATTTGATTTTGAAAAAACTAAATAGTTATCTGGAATCTCAATCTTAAAATAATCTTCCAAAGCAAGTATAATAGAAATATACTTTAACGAATCAACTCCATAATCAGTTAGAGCAACATTGTTGTCTATTTCATTGATATCAAACTCAAAATCTATATAATCTTTAATAACATTTTTTATTTCGCTGTCGTATTTCAATGTTTTATTCCTCTTTTTTTAATTAATTTAATATACTAAATTTCATCCGGTCGCAAAAATATTAACAATATTTTTAACATTCGCCTTAATTACTGACAAAAATCGAAAAATGGTTCATTAATAAAATTAATTAATGAATATCTTATCGCATGTTTTTACTTTTAATTTTAAATCAAAAACTCTATCTTCAATCGAAATAGGCCAATACTTAACCTTCTGATCTTTGTCAATATAACTATTAAACTCATCTTTCACTTTTAATTCTTCAGTATAATTATCCAAAATTGATAAATTGAGTTCCAATAATTGTTTAGTCACACCTATTGATGCAAAAACTTTATTATCACAATTCAATTTTCTAGAACTGTAAACTACTGAATTAAACTCTTCTTGCTTTAAGTCTTTAAGAATTAAAGCAATTTCAAATACTCTGCTTAACCGAATTTCCTTTGGATCTCCACCCAAAAAAGATCTATTCAATGCAAAATATCTCGCTTCATTATATAAATGACAACAAAGATGTATAAAATTCATCACCTTATCTAGAGTATTAATTTTTATTTTACTATCATAGATAATATCATTTTTTATATCATTGAATTCAATTTCTGAATCACTTAAACCTTTCCAAGAAAACAAAAAATTAATATCAACATTAATGAATACATTATCATTTTCTTTTTTCACTAAATTATATATCTCATGTGTAAAGAGTTTTTGATAGAGTATTTCTTCTCGAGTTGCATGATGAATTTCACCATTATCTTTGAGATGCCCAAAAACATAACCCAGTTGGTAAAATAATTTTTCTACCCCTGGTATCATTTCTCTAGCTACCAAAATATCTAAATCACTATAATATCTAATCCATGGTTCTTCATAATACTTTTCAGAGGTTTGAATTCCTTTTAAAAAAGCAACTTGTATAGATTGATTTTCAAATATAGCATTCAAGTCTCTTGCAACTTTTATATACTGACGATTTCTGCTTTCGATTACTTTTTTTCTAACTTCAAATTTTTCCATTAAAGGAGGTTCTATATTATTCTTTTTACATAAATAATAATAAAACATATCTAAATGTTGGTAAAGTAAGAAATTTTCATCAATTTCCACCCAATCTTGGGTATTTTCATTAAGATAAGCATGAAACAGCGATATGATTTGTTTTCTCATTATAACTTATAATCCTTTTCTAACTCTTTTATTAAACTTATCCATCTATCAATCCCTAATCCAACGCATCCTGTTACAATTGTATCATTACTATCAAAATTAAATTCTTTACTGAAATGATTGTTATGATAATTAAACGAAGCTACAGATACCTCCTTTCCTGAAATATGGACAATTAGTTCAAACTTTAGGTTATTATACTTTTGAAATTTTTGCTTAACTTTGTTTAGATTCGTCGGATAAAAATTGTCACAAGCATTTTGGATTTTGGCAGTTGAATCAAATCGAAGTGCTATAGCTAAGAATTTTTCTTTTAAATCTTCTAAGAATTCTTCCACAAATTTCGGATTTCCAATAGCAAGAAATTCTCTTACCGTAAACTCCCATTGACGAGTACCCATTGTAAAATTACCATTTTCATAACGGAACACATCAACTAAAGAACTATAAATACATTCTTTAACTTCTTTATGTTCTAACATAGGATAAAAATGTAAGCAGGCTGCCGGTGTCAAAAAATAATTTTCTGATGAACTATATTTAATTTCTTCTAATTCTCTGTTATTTCCCAGAGATTCTAGTTGAGAAACATCAATTATATCTACTTTAGATAGCTGATTTGGCATTGTAGAAAAATATCCACAACGCTTTAAAACTTCGCCACTGATTAAAGAGGGTAACTTATGGTATTCAACGTTATATTTACTATCTAACTGTGATATAAATAAAGTATCTAATTTCATGATATTATCATAGTCATTTTGACTATATTCAACGTATCTATCAGGCATATTAATTCTCCATATTAAATTGTTTTATTTCTTCGAAATTAAAATCCATTCTTTCTAATAATGAATAAGTCACTTCATTAGAACAAATTATTTCAATAAAATTCTTTCCTTGCTGATTTAATTTTTCCTCAAAATCAACCACTTCTAAATTATCACTAGAATATATATTATCAAAATTCATAGATTCAGCTAACTTAAAAAAATTACAGCTCGAAGCTAATGTGTTCTCTCCCCCAACTGATAGATGTTTATAGTTGTTTAACAAGATATATGTAACATCCAAATTATAATAATCAAATAACGCTAAAGAACCCATATGCATAAATAAGGAACCATCTCCATCTATAATATATATTTTCTTTTTTTTATTATTTATAGAAGTTCCCATACATATACCAGCACCGAAAGATATTGTTTGTCCTAATGAGCCTGGCACAGGTATATGAACAAAGTTCTTTTTATAAGTATCTTTTACATTCTCCATATGACGAGTTATATATCCTGTTGATGTGAGAACAATAGAGTCTTTCTCTTTTTCCAGAATAGCACATATTTTATTAAGTATATCGTTATAATCAGAAATTTGGTAATTTTTTATATTAACAATATCTGAAAAAAATTCTTTATCCACTAGAATGGCTGCGCTTTTATTCTTTTTTTTGATATTATCAATAATTCTTCTTATATCAGTATTAAGGGCGTTTGTAAAATAATCTTTTTCATATATATCAAATTGACTTATCTCCAAAAGCTTCTTTGTTACCTTACCACACTCAAAATGCTGAGGAGCATCATCTGTTCCTCCCCGAAATCCAATTATATAGAGCATAGGATGATTATAAACTGCTTGCCCCACTAAACTTTGTACAGGATCTAATATATTTCCTAATCCTGAATTTTGTAAAAAAATTACAGGCATCCTACTTGTTGTAATACTATATCCAAAAGCCATTGAAACTGCATTGCCCTCATTTGGTACAATTATCAATTCATCATTCGCTAATTGTGAAGTAATAGGATACAAGAAAGTATCTGGAACCCCAAAAAAACGAGTTACACCATTTAACTTCAAAGAACTTATTAAATCTTTACTTTTCATCTATCTCCCCCAATAATGGTATATAATTCAATATTTCACTTATAGGTAGTAACTTATTTTCTACCCCATTACTATAACCATCAATCAATATACTTTTTGCAATATATTCCATTGGTTTGATAATGCTTCTTAACAAATGGTTAGCATAGATAATTAAGTCTGCTCCGCTCTCAAATAATTCCTCTGCACAAACATATGGAAAATCTGTTGGGATAACAATAAGTGGTATTTCTGGAAAGTATCTCTTAAAATACTTAAGCGCTTGATATAGGTCATCTAATCTGGAATTCAATGCATGAATTACCAATGCTTCAGCACCAGCCTTTATATAACAGTTTCCTCTATATAGTAAATCTTCTAAACTTTTTCCAAGAACTAGACTCTCAATTCGAGCAATAATTGCTGTTTTACTATTTTTTCTCGATTTAACTGCAACCCTTATTTTTCTTTCAAAAGACTCTGTACTATCCTGTAATTGAGTGTTTTTCTCACCCAATAAAGAATTATACTTTTGGCCGATCTTATCTTCTATTACTATTCCTGCAATTTTTCTCAGTGTAATTTTTTCTATCAAAGAAGCTGTTTGTGCTAACGTACCTCCACTGTCAATATCTACTATAATATGTTTTTCAGTAACACATAAAATATCATCAATTGTTTGAAGTCGATCGGTTATATTTACGACTTCCATATCTGGCTTCCCTCGAATTATTGAATCACAGAGCGAACTAATCCAAATTCCATCATATTCAAAGATATCACCTTTATCAGAAGAATATTTAGTCTGGTCTATAATATAGGCACTTAGTGCATCATGTGCCTCAATAATTTTCATTTTTTTCTTTTTTAAAATATCAATAAACAATTTTATTCTCCATATTAATACAATTCTAATTATTAGTTCATTTCTAGTAAATTATCTATCAACGTAAATAAGATCGATATTTAATAGTTCTTTCTTTCACATTTTGATTTTCTCTTAGATATTGTTTCATAAAATCAGGAAAAATCACTTCTGAAGGTGAGGGAGATCCAAAATATGACTCAGCTTTTATAATAATTTTTGTATTTATTATTTTTTTCATTTCACGCATTATATATTTTTTTTCGTCTAATTTTAATTCATTTATTGACTCTAAAATATTAGTTACAACAAATTTTTCAAAGAAAAAATCTAATTGTTCATAGAAAGAGGTAACCGTTAATTCTTTTGACATATCAAAATCTTGAAAAATAAAACCAATTTGATTATCATAAATGCTTATCATTATATTTTGCATATGAAAATCATATGGAAAAATTAACCGTTTATACTTAATAGAGACATTTAAAAAGAATTCAAAACAATCAATTAAAGGAAAAAGTATGTTCAATAACAAGTAATCTGGTATATTTTGACTCGTATTTTTTCTAAGGTCATAAAAATGGGTAAAAAATGATTTTCCATTATCAAAAATTCTTTGCTGAAAGAAAGCGAATAACGGTGCTATGAACCCATTGAAAAACTTATTTCTCAGAACCATATTCCGTTTACCTATTCTAACATATGCATAATCATCAAAAATTTTTAATATCGGATTTTCGGAATTAGCTAATTCACTTTTTATGATTTCTGATGCTCGGATCCTCAACTCATTTCTAGTAAGGTTTCTGATAGAATTAGATATTTTATAAGGTACATCAATTTTAAAAAAGTCTGGAAATGTACTACTAAAAAATGTTCTATGACTTGCTGTAAAGTAATAATTTTCTGCTGTCATCCCCAAAGTATTTTCATAATATGGTATTATACTATCCTCGTTATTAATTGAAAAATACAATTTTTTTTCTAGAGTATTTTCAGCTTTATTGTCATCAGACAACTTATTAATATACATTAAAGAAACTATTGAGTTCTCAAATTCTTTTGATCCAATTCTATTAGTGAGTGCAAACTGTAAATCTCTATCTGATATTTCGAGAATATCCCTAACAGAATATATATTGAATTTCCCCAATAAATTTTTACAATTTTTATAAAAATTTCTTCTTCCTTCGATATTATCTTTTTGATGCTCCCAAAACAAATCATTTAACTGAGGGAATAATAAAGAAAGTTCTCCCAATGTTAAACACTCTTTTTCACAATATTTATACGATACATTATTATATCCATACCAAGTTAACGAAAAAGTATATTCCTTACTCTTAGGAAGTTCGAATCCCCAATTATATAAGCAGGAAATTATACTATCATTTTCGGATTTACTTATAGTCAAGTCTTTCCACTCTTTTTTGTTTAACATAATCAACAAATTCCTCTTCCCTAAAAAATAAGTCATTTTGTTTCACTAAGCCTAATATAGAAGTTATATTCTCCTGACTTAATTCTAAACCATATTTTCGACTTATATATTCAATACTGCTTCTCCCACTTTGAGAATTAATACCTACTGTCACCTCCCTACCAAAAATATTAGAATCATATGGTGAAAATATGATTGAAAAATTATTATCATTTTTAAGATATGATTTATAAAGTGATGATGCATGTGTTCCTGCGCAAGTGAAAAAGGAATCCATTCCAAAACACGGAGTCTTAGGCGATATTGGAAATTGTGATTTATTTTCTAAAATCTTTGCAACATCATACAAATATCTCGGTTTATAAGTTGCTCTTCTCCCACACTCACTTACAATAAGATTAATTATCAGTTGCTCTGTTGAAGTATTTCCACATCTTTCTCCAATCCCTAGAGTGCAAGTATGTACTATATCTGCACCCGATTCAATAGCAGATAAGGCGTTTGAGACAGCAAGTCCTAAATCATTATGACCATGCCACTCAATAGTTTTACTCAAAAATAAATTTTTTCTAAAAAAATATACCAGATCCCTAGTTGAATTATAATTACAAGTTCCGACAGTATCAGCAATGACGACACTCTCAACCAAAGGATAATTGTTTATTATTTCAATTAACTTCTTTAAAAAGCTTTTATCAGCTCTAGAAGCATCTTCAAATGCAATAGTTATTTTAGCATTTTCCATTTGGCAATAATTAAGAACGTCAATTATTTTCTCAATGATAATTTCTTCACTCCAATTCTCCACTTTCATCCTTATTGGGCTGACAGCAATATACGTGTACACCTTAAGTTGATTAAATGAATTGCATTGAACGATATTTTTAATTTCTTTAAAATCCTCAATCAGCAACCTACATAATACTGCTGGAACTATCTTCAGCTTATTAGTAATAATAAATTGGAACAATTCATTAATTTCATCATTTTCTTTTTTTGAGGAATTTATAAAACCAATACAACATCCTTCTATGCCAGCATTATCAAAATTCTTAATAACTTTCTTTTTATCCTCAGTATTCAACATTGAAAGTTCGCTACTCTGAATACCATCTCGTAAAGTTTCTTCATATATTTTTACCATATTTATTCTCCAGAGATTTCTTCAATTATTAAATGAGATAAGTATAAATCTCTTTCCAGCTTACTCCATAAAATAGATTCATTTTCTAAATATAAAATAACATCTTCAGGGGAACGATTTGATTTTATAAAATTAAGCTCTTCAGATATTTTTCTACTTTCTTCTTTCGTTTTAGAACTGAATAAATCAAAAATTCTTTGTTTCCAATAACACATTTTATTTACTTTATTCTCTAAATCACTATTAGATCGTATACCTCCTTTTTGAATTGAATCAAGCTCTAAAATAAAGTTTAGAATTTCTTCAAAAGTAATACCAATTTCTCCACAAAAGAAACTTTCAAGTTCTTTCTTAGAAAAATATAGTTCTGCCTCCTTAAGAGCTTCCTCAGCACTGTCTGAAGAATGCATAAGATTATATGTTGGATTAAACCCTCTAATCCTAATTTGATTTTGTCGGCATCGCTCAGGATAAGTGCTCCCCTTTATTTGGAGTATCTCATCAGATAAACTTTGCTTGTTTCCTTCCAATAAAATTAAAACAACTGATGAAGAAAATCTATTCCTAACAGCTGGCCAACCTAAAGAAGGAACTTGAGATTTTCCTTCCTTTCCATTCCAATTAATTAGATGTTCTCTATAGTGCTTAATTAGAGTAGTTTCATCTACTTTTGGCAACAATTTTATGATGGCTCGATTTACATCCAGTATTGACAATTTTTCCACAACTTCTTCTACTAAATTAAACGCAAAGGTTTCATTTGTAATTATGATAAATCCTAATTTTTTAATATCCATGTAGTACCTCCGTAATTGATTTTTCTAATATGTCTAACATAGAGGCTATTTGATTTTTACTTGTTATTAAGGGAGGACAAAAAGTCATATGATTATATTCTTCATACTCCAAATAAAGAAGCAAAAGACCATTATTATAACATTGTTTAAATACTTTACTAGCATTTACATTATTGCGGAAATGGATAGACCACATAAAGCCTTTTCCACTGACTTTACTAATGCATGGTAGTTTATTTTTTAGAACCTTTAATCTATATTCTATATAATTAGATAAGTTATTCACATGTTCAAATATACCATGTTCCTCTATGTAATCTAAAACAGTCATGGCAATTTTACAATCTATTGGCGATGCATTATATGTATGACCAAGAATATCTGCAGAATTAATAGAATCAATAATGTTACTTTTGACAATTACTGCACCTATATTCGCATACCCAACTCCTAAACCTTTAGATATACAAACTATATCTGGCGAAATTCCGCTATCCTCGAATCCAAAAAAGCAACCAAGTCGTCCAATTGATGTAGCAATTTCATCAATAATTGTTATAACGCCAGACTCTTTACATATTTGCATCAAATAATTTAGATAGTCTCTATCAATCATCTCAGAGCCTATTGGATTCGTAATCATACTATCCAATACAAACGCAGTAATATCTGTAAAATCCATTTCCCAGTCCAAGTTCCATCGCGTAGGAATAGTTAAATAATCACCAATATAGCCATTATATAATTTTTGAAATTTTCTATGACCAGATACACTTAACGCACCAAGTGTAGAACCGTGATAACTCCCTTCAAATGTGGCAAATCTAGTATTGGATCCTTGATTTCTTTTATTTTTTTGTTGATATAACACTGATATTCTGAGAGCAGCTTCAATACAATCCGAACCAGAAGTTGCAAAATACACTTTATAGTTACCGTAAGGTTTTATTATGTCATGCAATCTATTAGCTAACATCAATGATTCATAGGTTGTTCCTTTGCCTGTATGCATAAAATTAATTTTCCGTATTTGTTCATGAATCACCTTTTCAATCTCTAACACACCATAACCCAGATTGACATTCATTGAATTAGAACAACCATCTATTATCTCCTTATTATCATCAGTGTATAGATAAATCCCATCTGACTTAACGAAATTATCATCTTCAAATACTCTTTTCACTAGATTGTGCATGATTTATCCTTCTAATTTTCTCAAAAATCTTATCAGGGGAAAGCCCTTCGTTTGTAAGTAAGGTTTCATAATCACCAGTTTCTCCAAAGTGAGGTTTAATACCGAAAGAAATGATGTTTATTCCTAGTCCAAAAAAATAATTTTTAAATTGTTCTCCTAACCCACCTGTAAGGGTATTCTCTTCAATTATGTATACGCTTTCATATTTGCGTAAAAAAATTTCCCAATATTCCCAATCAATAGGTTTGATCTTACTTACTAAAATAAAATCAGCAAACTCCCTAATATCTGAATCTTCCATGTATTTTTTTGAGAGTAGCGAACCGAGATAGCCCATTGAGATAATTATGCTTTTATTTCCTTGACTGATATAGCGACTGACTACATCATTTAAAATTTTATTTTTATTAATTCTAATATAGGAGGAATAGTCATTATTTATGCTTTCGTTAATAGCAGTTTGAATCGAGGACTGATCATATGGACAGTAAATTGATATGTCTGGAAACGAACTTAATATCGAAATATCATTTAATAACTGGTGTGTTTCTCCTTCTTTTGAAGCTGAGTAACCCGAATAGCCTCCTACTAAAATCACTTTTTTCTTGTTCATTAGTATACTATCATTGATTTGTTCAAGCGCTCTTAGAATCAAATGTTTACTAAAAAGCATTACAAATGGAACAAATTCTAAAGTTCCTGCTATTCCTGCACTTATTCCTACAATATTAGCTTCACAGATACCTAAATTTAAATAATTTTCAGGAAAAATTTCTTTAAACTTACTAGCATACGTTGATCTTCCAACATCACCTGTTAATACTACTATATTCTGTTCTTCAATATTTTTATTTATTAACTCGTCAATAAATGTTTTTCTCATGCCATTTTATCTCCACCTAAACATTCCATTGCTCTCTTGTATAATACTTCCTTTTCACTCGATAAAATGTTATATGAATGAAATTCCGTCTTCCCTTCCATAAATTCTATTCCCTTTCCTTTTGTAGTGTTAGAAATAATCACATTAGTCTGGGAGTAATCTATATTATCAAGCACGTTTAATATTTCATCATAAGAATTACCGTTTACTTCAATAGGATTAGTTCCTAGAAAAGAACTAATCTTTTGAGCCAAATTCGGAAAATTAGCGACATCTTCACATTTACCATCCAATTGAAGAAAGTTCCTATCAATAATGAAAACTAAATTTTGAAGATTCAAATTTCTGCAAGTATAGAATGCTTCCCATACTTGTCCTTCATTTAATTCGCCATCCCCTAACATAACAAAAATTTTTTTATCAGATTTCTTTCTTTTATTTACCCAAGCCATCCCTACTCCTATAGAAGGACCTTGTCCTAAACTTCCTAAACCAAATTTAAGAGTCGGGATTCTATGATTTGGATGCCCGGTTAATAAACTTCGATATTCTCTAAACCCATAAATAAAATCTTTATCTAACACCCCAGATTCAATTAATTTTGCATATAAAGCAGGAGCTGCATGCCCTTTCGATAGTATAAATTCGGCATTTTCTGGAAAAACATAATTTTCATAAATGACATTAATAAAATCAACACTAGACAACGATGCGCCAAAATGACCAGATTCAGCCCCAAAAATCATATCAATAATAGTTCGCCTAATGATTTGAGCTCTTTCATTAAAATAATTTACATCCTTTATCATAATTTAACAAACCATTCTTTATATTTTTCTACCCCTTTTTTAGAAAATACTTCCTTATAATAATTTACTATCTCAGCCAATAGCAAATTATTTGTATCAAAATGTATATTTTTATCAATATTTCTAATAGGCGTAATCCCATTTGTTGTACCTACACAGAAAGCAGAATCAAAATCTGATAATTTGCTATAATTAAGTTCTTTTATCTCAATCAAAATATTATGTTCTTGGCATAAATCAATTATTAACTTTCGAGTGATGCCATCAAGTATACCACTTCCTAAATCTGGAGTATATACAGTTCTATCTTTTATTAAGAAAATATTTGAACGACTCAGCTCACAAATATTTTCTTTTTCGTTTACATATAAAATATCATCGAATTCAATATCTGAGTACAATTCTTTTCTCGCATTTATATAATGTGATGGAGACTTTATCATATAAAGATTATTATTAGAGGTTCTAATTAAATTTGACCTCTTTATTACTTTTGAACTAACACCTGATTTGCTTCGTATACCAATATCTAAATAAGATAATGTCAAAGTACATTCGACTTCACCTAACAGTTCACTTTCATAGGGACAAAAAACATTTATTCTCAAAGCATACGATTCCTGCCAAGGTACGAATTCAATAAATTTTTTTATGTCATATAAAAGTTTATTAGAATCCAAAGATAACTCTATATTTAAAAACTTGCAACTAGTTTTCAAACGATTAAAATAATCCTGAAATCGGAAAATATAGATATCTGAACCAAGTAAGAACATTTTGGGTGCCTCAAAGACACTAATTCCATATCTAATGGAAGCTGAGCTTATATTAACCTCTATATTTTTGTTATTAACAAGTGCCCCATCTGTACTGATTTTTCCATTATCCATTTCTTAATACCTCATTATATTTTGCAATTCTATCCAACCTGTCCAGACCTCCAGCTTTTAAATAAGAAGAAGTCACACTCATTGCTAAATGTGATATAATATTGTTCTCAGTCTCAGCAGTGCGTTGTGAAAAAGCCATACTAATCCCTGATTTCTCTGCATATTCCATCACCTCAAGTGTTTTACTCACTGAGCCAACTTGATTAGGCTTTATTACAATACCATCAGCACAATCTTTAAACTGTGAAATTCTTTCTAAGTTTGTTGCGTAAAAATCATCACCAAAAACTTGTAACTTTAGAGGTTTTATCAATTGAAATTTTCTCCAACTATCCAAATCTTCATCGGAAAATGGATCTTCAAGATAAACCAATGGATACTTAGCTCCCAAATCACAATAAGTATCCATAATTTCTGTGACTGTCTGTTGCTGACTAACACACCATGGTACTTTATATATGCCAAGTGAAGAATCGTAACGATCTGTCATTGCTAAATCTAAACCGATATCATATCTATTTTTGTATAATTTTAATGTCTCTAATAACGAATCCAAAATAATATAAAAATTATCCGTGTTAATTATTAATGCACCTTGATTAGAAATAGATGTGTAGAAACCTTGGTTTTTAAACTTTATCATTAACTCATTTTTTATGTTAGATATTTCTAATAATGATTGAAAAGTAATTTCTTTTTCAGATACTAAAAGAAATTCAAAACCTGCAAGTAAGCTATCTGGCTTTCCATCTATTATATTGACTAAATGTTTCACCTTTCCTTTTGATGCAGAACCTGGTTCAAAAAATAATTTCCATAAAGGTGATTTCTTATTTTTAGAAAACGCTTCCCAAATAGCATAGGAACAAGCTATTGCTACATTACCATAATTTTCTATTTCAGGAATATCAAATAAGTGCTTATCCAATTCTGTAATATCTTCAATATCTTCAACTTCCCTATTAATAATTCGGGGAAGGATGTTTTCATTGAAAAATTCTATATTTCCATCTGGTATTGGACTAAAGTTGTTTCCTCTAGGATAATACTCATTATATTGAATATCATAATGCCCAGTTGTAGACCCTCGTGGAGCAGCACCAATTCCAGTATCTCCACTATCAAGAAAAATCTCTACTTCAATTGTTGCGAACCCTTTTGAGTCAAAGATATATCTGCAAATACCATTAATTATTTTCATAGGCTTCCACTTTCTTTTTTATCATTGAAAATTACTTTTTTATAAATGTCGTCGATTTTATTTTCTATTGAGATCTAACTTCCCTACTCAGCTCAATAATACGTTCACATAGGTTTGGGAAATCTATACCAGCTGCTTTCGCTTCCTGTGGTAATAAACTTGTTTTAGTCATACCTGGTAAACTATTTGATTCAATAAAATATACATCCCCCTTCTCATCTACAATAAAATCAGTGCGTGAATAAACATTAAATCCAAGAGCCTTATGTATTTTATATGCGGATTTTTGTAAGGTATGAGTTAACTTTTCAGATATTTTTGCGGGAACGACTTCTTCAGCTGCACCAACAGTGTACTTGTTATTATAATCATAAAAACCATTTTTTACTTTTATTTCAATAACCGGTAAAACAGTTTCACCTAAAATACCTACCGAAAATTCTCTCCCCTTAATATACTTTTCTACAAAGAATGAGCCAAGTTCAGGATGCTCTTTATAATAAATGTCAAATTGTTTTTTATTTTGAAATATCTTAATACCTTTACTTGAACCACTTCTAATTGGCTTTATAACAATAGGAAAATCATTTGCTTGAATTCTATCAACCATCAAGTTCGAAGCACATTTTATTCCAACAGAACTAGCCACTATTTTTGATAATTTTTTATCCATGCTAATAGCTGTACTAAGAAACGAATTTCCTGTATAGTCTATTTTTTCTACATCAAAAATAGCCTGTAGTTTCCCATTCTCACCTATTCCACCATGAGTTGCTAAGAAAACTATATCAACCTTTCTACAAGCATCAATAACACCCGAACCAATCTCAACTTTTTGTTTATTTAATCCGCGCTCACTTTTTTCAATTTCTCCTATCTCATACGAATAGTCTTGAGATAAATCTATAGAAATCACATCATACCCCAATGTTAATAGACTTTTACTAATCTCCTTTGCAGAATTTTCTGACACCTCTCTCTCTTCGCTAAGGCCACCATATAGTACAACAATTTTTTTAATAATAGCCATTCACTTAACCTCCTTGTTAGAATCTTATTGAATAAAATGAAGTAATAGATATCTCAAAATATAAATAATAAATAATATAGTATTTATAAAATAATTTCTAATATCTGCAAAAGTGAGCGCTTTCATTTTTATTCTACGATTTTTTTATCCTATTGTCAAAAATTATTTGTGCTTAAACCATATGAGTGTGCTCCATGTATTGCAGTTCCTTAAATCAAGCATAATCCAGCAATTTCTAGCTTTATCCCTCCTCTAAAATTTGTCAATTACGAAAACATCTTTTTCCATATTTAACGTGCTTACAAAAATTTCTAATCTTATTGCTCTTTTCTCAAACTCATAAAGATAATAGTCTAAGTTTTCTTGCAATACTCTTATTTCTTCGTTCACATTTTTTAATGAAGTTGATTCTGTTAAGTTCAGTTTTGAAAAGTCATATCTGGCTAATTTTCTACCGATCTCATCTTCACTCTTCAGATTGATAAGCACTTCCGCCATCTTATTTAAGTTGGCGATTTTTTCATTGGTCTGATTTAGTTTGATATCTAGCTCTGCTATTTCTGCGACTAGTTCGTCTTTAATGTCTTGGTATTTCTTATCAGTTTCAGTTAATTCAATCAAGAGGTTAATCTCAGAAATCTTTTCTTGTAGACTCTCAACTGTTGGTCGTCTATATGGTATCATCCGACTATCATTAGTTAGCTGTCTAATTAAGGTCCGTCCTTTTATGTAACGGTTCATCTCAGAATTTTCTTTGTTATAGATAAAGTATGAGGTTGTCTCACGGATACAGACTTTATATTTTTTATGATTTTCTTCTTCCATAATATCCAATTGATAGTTGGGAATGAAAATAAGACCGCTCTGTTTGACACCGAAAGACACCTTGATATAGACGCCCTTATCAACTAACTTCTCTATTTGGTGCTCTGCAAGTTCCACTTCAAATTCATGGACTGCATCCCTCTTTTCCTTAAACTCCTCAAAGGCTTCCTCAATCTCTTCAGTGGAGGCCTTCTCCTTATCATGTTCTTCGTGAAAAGAATGATATTGTTCTTGAAGACTTTCAACTGTCTCTGAGGAAACAAACTCCTTGTCTTCAAAATAATTCTGAAAAAAATTGACATCATATAATTTCTTATCACTTATTTTTTTATGACTCAGACTGAATTGATTTCCATTGTCTTCAAGTATAAAGGTCACATTTTTTTGTTTTAAGTCAATGGTTAGATTCAATTCTTTTGCTTTTGTTAGTAACTCTTCTAAAGAATTAACACGGTTCAACAAAAATTCTAAACGACTTTCAATCTCTTGCTTGGCAAAATATGTACGAAAAAATTCTTCATCATATAAATCTCGTTTGCTGAGTTGGCGTCCTCGAATTGGTTTTGTCATTGCTCTATCCGTCATCATGAATCGACTATGCTTCTGACTAAAATCAATATGAATATGTAACTGCACCGCTTTTTCTAAAAAATCATCAAAGGACTTTGACTGCCGCATCAAAAAATAAAGACGTTGCTTTAATTCAAATTTATGACTAGACTGCCTATATTTTTGATAGTCACGGTAAGAGAAACGCTTTTCAACAATTTTTGCCCCCGCCATTTTAGAAATACGGTCTGAAATCATACGTAAATTTCGTTCTAAGGCATAATTCCATATCAATTTTTTATCTGAATTACTGTCTATGGCATTGATTAGAATGTGATTATGAACATGATTTTTGTCTGTATGAGTAGCTACGATGAAACGAAAACGGCCCCCTGTTAATTCCATTATGGTCTCATAACCAATGCGATTAATTTCTTCAGGTGTCAGATTATCTTCAGGAGAAAATGATTGGATGAGGTGATGGGCATGAATATTTTGTTGGTGTTTTTCTTGTCGGTCATTTCTAGATTCGTACAACTTGTCGTTATTGGTAAAGTTGACATTGTACATTTCTACCATTTCTTCATAGCTAGGGAAGTCTAAATAATTGCTCATGCCAAAATCAGATACCAATTTCAAATTGTCCGTTTTATCAGGATTGAGAATATACTTAATTAAACGCCTACGATATTTTTTTCCGTGTGTCGCAAAGTGTTTAGTGACAACCATGAAACTCCTTCAGTCTTTTCACTTCCACTTGAAATTCTCTATCCACTTCCTTAATTAACTCTCCGACTCCTTTACTCAATTCTTGTAACTGGTCCTGAGAAATCAGATGGCTTTGATTAATGGCACGCGCAATTTGATTAATGTTATTTCCAATCCGTCTCAATTCAAAAACTAACTGGTCATAAGTATCCGTGTTAATGGTGACAAATGACATATTGGGATTCAGCAACACTTTTCTGGCATAGACTGAAAAATTTTGACAGTGACTCTTAGCAATCCGTTCATTCAATTGATGTAATTCCGAATCAGTTAGAAATACTTTTTTGAGATTGGTACGATAGCGATAAACCATAGTAGCCTCCTATCTCATGTATTTTTCACGAAACTCACGACTGAGTGGCTGTACTTGATTGACTTCCGCAATCAATTCTTGAACGCAGGTCAATAAAATAGATACATGTTCTTGAGTCACTTGGTGATTTTCTCTTGCGACAACCAGAACTTCATGAACATTTCGACTAATCTGTTCAAACTTTTGAGATTGCCAAAGAGAGAACCATTCTTTAGCAGCTAACTGTTTATCATCTGTCATCAAAATTTTATCTCTGACAAATGGTGAAAAGTGCCGATAATTGCCAACCTCCATCATATTTTCAATCCGTTTTAGCTCATCAGCGGTTAGATTTACCTCTTTTCGAATGTCACGGTACTGTTCAGACATCTCTTTCCCTCACTTTCATCCTTTCTCGGGCAAGACCCGACCCCGTGTGTCATACGGGAAATTTCCTAAAGCCTTTGTTCGGTCTTTGCGAGCTCAGGCATTGTGGTCACAATACCCAAAAAATCATATCGCCAGCCGACCAAAACCTTCCAGTTTTGACAGCCAACGATAAGATAACTTGGTGGCTTCGCCCCCAAACCCCCAGTAGAAAATTCAAGACTTGATTTTCTTAGGAATGATATTAGGATAGCAAGGATAATTTGGAAAGGTTATCACAAAAATTGGTATAATGTTAGTATAAAATTACTTATTGAAAGAGGTTATTCATGGATAAATCATCTAAGCAAATTGAAGAAGATGCTGTCGATTTTTTGAAATTGGCATTAAAAAAATCTAAACATATTAACCGAGAAATTTCTGAAGGAGATAGAGAACCTATCTGGGACGGTCATATCTATTTTTACAAAAATGTAAAAAAACAAAATATCGATTTAGTTGAAAGAATCCCTATTCAAGTAAAGGGTAAAGATAGCTTATATAATGAAAAAGAAGGATATCCAATAAAAAGGAGTAATCTAGAACATTACCTAAATGAAGGTGGGGTACTTTATTTTGTTGTTTACCTGAGAGACGATATTCCCACTGTTACCTATGCTTCATTAACACCCAAAGTAATTAAGAAAATTTTACTCGCTAGCGATAAGAAAAAACCGAATATAAAAAGTATTTCCGTTTCTATGAAACTTCTCCCCGATAATGAAAAGGAATTAAATTTTATATTCTTTAACTTTATTGAGAAACGAAAACACCAAAAAGGTTTTACCCATATGGAATGGAGAAGTCACAACTCACTATTTGATAGTTCTGGGAATTTAGATGGAGAGCTGCAGCTTAAATTTATCGGTAAAGAATATCTAGATATTCTTGAATATGCAAAATCCGGGGAACTAGATCTTTATTACAAACCTAAAGGAGCTGTAATCCCAGAACCTCTAATAGACGACATTTCTAAATTACAGTTATTTGAAGAAAAAGAAATGTTAGTTCAAATTCAAGGAAAAGAGCGTGTATATAAGACAATTTTTTCTTACGAAACCAAGAATGACTTCACTATAGATTTTCGGAATGGTTGTTCAATAACAGTACATAAAGGACCTGATTTAGTAACGCTAACTTTTAATTACTCGCTTTCAAATATTCTCTCAAAAAGACTAGATGGATTAGAATTTATTTTAGAGCTTCAAAAAAATAAAGGAATAATTTTAAACAGAAAAAGACTAGAGTTTAGTAATGAAAATATAGCTAAACTTGATTTCAATTTTCTGAAAAAAGCGTTTAATGCGAACATACGTTTGAAAGAATTAGTAGATAAACTTAAAATTTCTACCGACCTTGACAGCACGGGATGGTCACAAAAAGATGCTAGAACAATTGAATTACTGTATGATGGTATCGTAAATGAACAAACAGTTACTCTAGATCGTGTAGACTATAATCCTACTCAAGTCATTCAATTTGCTAATATACATGTATTACTATTTTTAATTCCAGAAAACGAAGGGACTAAAAGCTATAAGCTATATAACTTTAGTGATTACGATATGGTACTAATCAACGAAGATAAACAGTTATTTTCAAAATATGAAACAGTTGAATTAGAGCAGTTACTACTTATTGATAATTTTAATATCTCTGATTATCTTTCATCATATTTGTCAAGTGAAAGTAAAATCGAAAATATAGATCTTGGACTATTAAAACTAATAAACTATGCTGATTCTAAACACGACCCTAATGTCCTACAGTCCTGTTTAAAATTTGCTCAAAAGCTTGTAGATATGGATAAATCTAAAAATAACATTCTCAATCTACTACAAATTAAAAAGCGTTTAAATAATTTAACACAAAAAGACAGTTCCTATCTCCATTCTTTAATGAATCACAACTCAGTAGAAATTAGATTTGCTACAAATTGTATTTTAGGCTACAAAGATCAAGCAATCTACTTATTCGAAAATGAATTTTCCGATGAACAAAGGGAACGTTTTATTGAATATCCTATATACAATCTCTTAAATCTTTGATTACGATACAATATATTCTAAAAACAGAGGAAGCGTATCTCTGTTTTTTGTTGTTTCAAATAAAATAGTACTACTAAATATTTGTTAAACATTTCGTGTTAAAAAAGCTCTACTACTTGCATCTTGAAAATATTTTGATATAATTGTTGCATAATAAAGCAACAGAGGTTTTGATTTATGTTTTCTGGTAGCCGTCTTAAAGAACTTAGAATGGAAAAGCAGTATTCTCAATCAGAGTTAGCTAATCTGTTAAAAATCAATAGAGCTTCATACAATAAATGGGAATCTGGTAAATCTGTTCCTAATCAAAAAAATCTTTCTGCCCTTGCAAGAATACTTGATGTTCCAACAACCTATTTTGAATCGGAATACAAGATTGTGAATACCTATCTCCAACTCTCTTCAGAAAATCAAGGAAAGGTTGATGAGTATGCAGAAGGATTGCTTCAAGAGCAAGAATCACATGATAATGTTACTCCATTGTTTGCTGTGGAAGTATTATCTGATGTTTCACTTTCTGCTGGTCTTGGGGAATCACTCTTTGATGAATACGAGACAGAGATCGTCTATGCTGAGGCAGAACAGTATGGTTATGATATTGCTGCTTGGATTAAAGGAGACTCTATGGAACCCATCTATCTTGATGGCGAAGTAGCTCTTATCCGTGCTAGTGGGTTTGATTACGATGGTGCAGTCTACGCCCTATCCTGGAATGATTCTGTCTATATCAAAAAACTTTATCGAGAAGAACATGGCTTTAGAATGGTATCCCTCAACGATAACTACCAGGATAAATGGATTCCTTATGAAGACAATCCTCGTATCGTGGGACTTGTCGTAAGTCACTTTATGCCTGTTATAGGAGCTTAAATATGTCAGTCAATATTAAAGAAATGATTTATCTCAGAGACAACCGTATCTATTTTACACCCTATCTCAAAGAGTATGATATTACTGATCATATTCAAGAACTCATGGAACAATTAGAAGCACTAAAAAGAGGTTAAGATGATGGGCTATATCGATTATTCAAAAGAACCTCAGTCTGATATAGCTTTCGTTGATATGAAATCATTCTATGCTTCGGTTGAATGTGTGGATAGAGGATTGAATCCCCTCCATACCTCTCTCTGTGTCATGAGTCGAGCAGATAACGCTGGAGGCTTAATTTTAGCTTCTTCTCCCATGTTCAAAAAAGTCTTTGGAAAAAATAATGTCGGACGTGCCTACGATTTGCCTTTTGATATCACCACAAGAAAATTTGACTACTATAATGCCAAACGTCAAGGCTTAGATACATCACCACGCTATGTTTCCTATATTGAACATTGGGCTAAGCGAACGCTTATTGTCCCTCCACGTATGGAACGCTATATCGAAAAGAATATTGACATTCAACACATTTTCCAAGATTATGCTGCCCCTGAAGATATTCTCCCCTACTCCATTGATGAAGGATTTATTGATTTAAGCTCCTCGCTCAATTACTTTGTGAATGATAAACAGATGGATAGAAAGGCAAAATTAGACGTGGTCTCTGCCAAACTACAACATGATATCTGGAAAAAGACTGGTATCTATTCTACCATTGGTATGAGTAACGCTAACCCATTATTGGCCAAACTCGCTCTAGACAATGAAGCCAAGCGTACACCTACCATGCGTGCCAATTGGTCCTACGAAGATGTAGAAACAAAAGTCTGGTCAATCCCTCATCTAACTGGTTTTTGGGGAATTGGTTCTAGAACCGAGAAACGCCTTCACAAACTAGGGATTACCTCTATCAAGGAACTTGCCAATAGTAATCCAGACCTATTGAAAAAAGAATTTGGAAAGGTTGGGGTACAGTTGTGGTTTCATGCTAATGGTGTTGACGAGAGTAATGTTCATCAACCCTATAAACCAAAATCACACAGGCTTGGCAACTCTCAGGTGCTACCTCGTGACTATGTCAAGCAGCGTGATATTGAGATTGTTCTTAGTGAAATGGCTGAACAAGTTGCCATCCGAATGAGGCGAGAACATCAGAAAGCTACTATTGTTTCCATCTTTGTGACCTACTCTAAAACAGAAATGAAACAGCCAATCAACGCTCAAATGAAGATAGAACCTACTAATCATACACGACTGCTTACCGATACCGTATTAACGCTTTTTCGTAAAAAATACACGTCAGGAGCCGTTCGGGGTATTGCAGTCAATTACTCAGGATTTGTCGATGAAAACTATGCCTTAATCTCATTATTTGATGATATCGAAGCAACCGAAAAAGAAGAAAAGTTACAACAAACTATTGACCATATTAGAGACCAATTCGGTTTTTTAGCGGTTCAAAAAGGAACTGCCCTCTTAGACAGTTCCAGGAATATTGCAAGAAGTAAACTAATAGGAGGCCACTCAGCAGGTGTCTTGGAGGGATTACAATGATTGACCGATCATACTTACCATTTCAATCCGCAAGAGACTATCAAGACGTTAACATGCAAAAGTGGATGGGGTTCTTTTTATCGGAACATACCTCTGCCTTATCAGATGATGATAAGCAAGTCAGCTACCTTTCTGACCTATCGCTGAATCAAAAATTAATGTTACTCAGTCAGAGTTACGCTAATCAATTGACCATACAGCTGACTAGAAAACAGAAAAATGACTATCAAACTATTAACGGAACCATTCCGACACTATCAACAAATGAAGTCATTCTAAAAACCAATGACGGACATATCGCTATCGCTTTAGAAGATATTATGCCCATCACATTAGTTGAGGAGGTCTACCATGAATCAGCTTGACTTTTATAAAAACGAATTACAGATGGACTACTTCAGTGAAAATTACCGTAAATTTGAAAGTGACTTCTATCGCTACTCAGCACTTGATACACCACTGACTTTTCTAACAGATGATATCATGTTAGCAATGGCGAAATCTGCTAAAAACTATTTCAAGCTCAATAAAGAAAATGCTAAAGACAATCGTGATCATTATTTTATCTTTGACATAGAAAACCTAAATGATAGTAAATTGACAAAAAAATATGTGTATCAGCGAACAACAAGCATCAGACAAAAAGATTAGGCCTTCATCACAATGCCTAATCTTTTTTACTCATTTTTAGGTTTCTTCGCCTGCCTAAACTGCTCTATCCGCTTTTCAAGTTGCTCAGTCTTCAATTTATTCTTAGCTTCAGTTATGGTCTCATCTAATATAGGCTCCTTTAGCAATATTTCAGGAGACTTTTTTTCATCTTCGATAGTTTGACGTGTAGCGTCAAAAACGACATCTAATAATTGGTTGACCTTATGTAAGTCAGCTTCAGACATTCCTGATAAGCGATGAATGAGACATTTAAAACTATCTTGGTTGTGTCTTTGCTTTTGGAATAACCTCATCTTATCTCCTTATAAAAAGCAGCCCTTGTAAGGACTGCCCGTACTTATAAGTCATCAATAGCTGCTGAAATGGCTTGTAATTTCTTATTTTGCTTATTTTTGTCATCAATCAACTGGTGCAGCTCTTCGATTTTCTTCTGACTTTGACGAATGTCTTCATTATTCTGAGCCATCACATCAGCTAGATGTTGCTTGTAGTCACTGGTAATGGTTGAGGAGGGCTTATCTTCTGGTATGGATTGATCTTGAGTTTTTTGCTGTGGAGCCATCTGATTTTTAGATTTTTGTTGTTCCATTTCAAAGGCTGCCACATAGTCAACGTCTTCTACGCTCTCTTGGTTTTCTTTATGAAATAGTGCCGCAATTTTCGCACGTTCTTCTGTGGAAGATGTCGGTGTGTTATCATCTAGTGGTTGGTCAAAGGTCCAATCTTTTGTCATGTGTTATTCCTCATTTCTATTATCTGATGGTTTGAGTTCTTGTTCATCTTGGCCAAAGGCTTGCGTCAATGCTTCATCAAATGTCCAGGGACTATTTTGTTGGCGTTTGATAAAGGCTTGATACATCGCTGTTTGTAATTGACTGCGATAGGTTTCTAATTTTTCCGTTTCTTTCGCAACTTTTTCCTCTTGCCTAGCTACTCTTTCGGCTAGGCGTTCAATCACACTCATAGGGTGTCCTCCTTATCACTTTCTAGATTAAGCTAAGAAACTTGATTTTGTTATCACAACTCTAAAGCGGTATTTTTTCTAGGCGGAGGATTGTTTCGGATAACTTGTAACTTGGCAAATTGTATCACGTCCTTTAGAGAATGATTACTATGACCTTTCACAACATCATTCCAATCTGCTTTAGTTTCCAGTTCCTGTAATGGTGGTAAGTCTGTTTCAATGGGAAGTCCTTTCTCAGATAATTTCTGACAAAAGTCTCGCCCTGCTTCATCATTATCAACAGCTAAGGTTAATAAGCCTGGGTGCGTCTGAAAGAAGGTAGTCGTCTCTTGTATAGCATGAAGGTAATGCGTTAATCGACTTGGTTTTACAGTATCTAAAAACTCAAGTTTGCCTTGTTCCTCAGCTGCTAATCGTAGGGTCTGATAAGCAATCACAGAGAGTTTTAAGCCCTCCATAGAAACTAAACGCACATCTGATAACTGCTTCTGATGGAGTTGATAATAACTCATCATATCAATCACCGATTCACAAAAGATAAGGCGTTTCGGTTTTCCAATATCAAAGCTCATTCCCACATATCCATGAGAGTCTTTCATAATTTTTTTAAGATAGCCTCGATCATGTCTCTGATCATTTTTGACAAGCCCTTGAAGACTTGCCCCCTCTAGTTGTCCATGATGATTGTAACTCTTAAAGACAAGGACTGATTCCTGAAAGATCTTTGTCTGGTAATGAGCCTGTGCTAATAGACCTTGTCTGCCAAAAGCATTTATAGTCTTGTCACTTAAACCACGAATGTCATTCAGATATATCCGTGCTTGGTCAAATGGTTCTTCCCTTAGATAATAACGAAAGGGTTGATAGGTCTCTTCGACTACCTTAGCTTGTTCAAAGTCTCCAGTTTCAAGGTACAACATGGCTTCTTTAAAAGACACTCCTGTCATTAACTGAACGAAATCAATCACATCTCCCTGGATGTCACGTGAAAACCATTTAAAAGTATTGGTATCCGCAAAAATCCTAAAAGAATCGTGTTCTGGATGTTCATAGACTTGCCCTGATAGTCGTTTAAAAGAATAGCCTAGACTTTCTGCCACCTCTAGAATTGCCTTTTGTTTCACTGCTTCAATTCTTGTCATCTCATCTCCCTATCAAAAAAAGCAGAAGAGTAACTCCTGCTAGTTGGTCTCACTTGTAGTAGTGCCTTGAATCTTTGGAATGCTTGAGTTAACTCCCTCAGAAGTTTCTTTTAAATCTTCTAGTTTCCCATTCCAAATGGTTACCTGATTGACAAGGAGTTTATCTGACAATTTGGCATAAGATAATTTAAGAGTTCTTGTTTCTGTCTGTGTACTTCTCTGAGCCTTATCACTGACATCTGACACGTAAACAACCTGATAAGACACTTCCGCAAAAGCTTCATTTTCTTCTGTATTGACATAGATATTGGCAGACTCAAAGCGATAATCCAACATATAGTCTTTATAGACTTGGTTAATGGAATCTTCTTGACGAGATACCTCTTCCTTAAAGGCAGAATCTGTCATATAGGGCTTGATACGGTTGTTGTTCTCGCCTAACTTTTCCTTTGTATAGTATTGCGTGAGAAATTCCTTGACCAATTCATCAGAAAGGACATTTCCTTTTTCCTTTTCTTTCTCTTTGGTCAACAGTTTATGAGCCTCAGTCTGAATTTGTTTCTGTGTATGATTGGTTACAGACTGAGAACCAATAGTATAGCCCATCATCACCACAAAGCTGGTGACTGCTAGACCACCGAAGCCAATGAGTAACCGAGCCTTCATTTTGTTTAACATCACTAGTGCTACCTCCTTTTTCATAAGATAGCACCATCATAACAAGATGGACTTGAAAAAGTTATCACAAACAAAAAGGATTACCTAATTTAGGTAATCCAATAATTATTATTATGAAGTCTATATTTTATAATAGCAACTATTCAAGTGATAAATAATTTTCAAAAATTATTTTTTCTACCTCTTTTTTAATTAATTCTTTTTCATAAATACCAATCATTACACTATCATATTTTTTAAGTTCATCAGCAATTCCATCTAAATACGTATCTAGTGTCAATTGATTTCTATTAAGATGATTAAGTAAAGCAAACTTAAATTCTTTTTTAAAATCTTTATCATTAACAATTCTTAAATATTGATTTCCTTGACCTTCTGTCAATTTTAAAGTGAAAAATTTCAATAAAGACCCATCGAGGCTATACTTATAACCACTCAATCTATATTCAACTTCTTCTTTTATAAGATTAACCATAAATTCTTGTTCATCGTGCTTATTATCTCCCCACCACTTCCAATGTAAAAGTTTTTCGAACAACAAAATTGAACTTAAAGGTAACTGTCCAAAATCATAAGAGTTTAGTAACTCCATATTCTTCAATAAAAACTCACTCATAGATGAATTCAAAGTCTTATTATCATCAGTGTAGCTAGGAAATAATTTAGGGGTTATAGAAAGCCCTCTTATGTATTGTTCAACTAAATCTTGTTTTTCCCATCCGTCTTGCAACTCCACTCTTCTAAAACCATATGTATTGGTAGACAATATACTTTGAACTACTATGAGTTTTAATTTAGGAATCCCTTTGAAATCTTTCAAAAACTCATCATCAATCAGTTCAATATCTCTTGTCTTAAATACCTTTCCAAGAACTTCCGAACCAAGACTCTTACCATATTTAATCTCATTGATTATTGAAACCATATCATTATAGATTTTTTCTCTCTCTTCTTTTCTTGGTGGTAAAACTTCTGATAGAATCTCTATGTAACTTTCAACACTCGAATCCCAATTCGAATTTTCTGGATAAAGCAATTGGTACAAAGCAAATGCTCCACGATAATCAGCAGACATGGTTTTTACCATTTCTAACAAATTCGTAAATTGTGAGTTATTGTTATCGATATATTCAAAGTGATCAGTTAGGTACTTGAAGCAAGTTTTGGAATAACCAATCTTATTATCATAGTCTCGGATGGTTACTTCATCACTATCTCCAAAAGAACCTAATATAATTTCAGGTTCTCTTAAATTAGGAAGAAATACATCTGATAGATTATCCGAATCTCTAAATTTATCAAAAAGAATATTCCAAGCATTTTCTTCATATTCATCATAATAGTCTCTAATCTCATTACGTTTAATATAATACTGTCTTCCGTCTTTAAAATGGAATTCAATTTTAAGTATATTTGGATACAAAGAAATATATATATTATTACTATCAGATTTATATTTAATCTCGGAATAGTATGATGAATAAAATACATCTATCTTTTCGATTTCCTCATAACAACTTTTAGAAATTCGGAGATTAGAAGTAGAGATTGTTTTTTCAAAAATAAATGCACCGCCTGGGCTATCCGTTTCCCAATAATTTTCCCTAATATTATTTTGAGAAATCTTTTCCTGAATTAGGTGTACCATCTGAGAAATTGATTGTTTATTTTTAGCCATTTTCGATATTTTTTTAAACATGTAAATATGTATATTATTAATCTCACTAAATTCATACGAATTAAGTGATAATCGTTTGATTTTATGGTTACACTCTACATCTAGAATAGGTTTCTTATTAAAAATACCACCCATGGATTCAAAGATACATTCACTCTCTATCCAGCGTGTATCCTTTTTAATCAATTTATCAAATATTTGAGCATCTAATTTAAATAAAGTAATAGCAAAAGAAATCAATTTGTCATCTTTAAAATCAATATTAGATATTAAATCGTATTTCTCTTTTATAAAGTACTTATAATTGACGATATCTCTATCTTCAAATTTGTCAAGAAGTTCAGTATCTATAATTTTTAAGTAAATAACTTTTAAAAATATAATTTTGTCTGTGTTATTGTCAATATTAGACAAATCCATCTTGACTTGTCTAAAATAACTCTTCCTTGCTCCGTAGGAAAATTTTTGCTTGATTAATTTATTAAAGTATTTATTATATCTATTTTCAATATCCGATTTAATAACTTCTTTCAGACCTCCATCTGTTTTTTTGTTAATAAATATGGTTATTTTTGCGACTTTTAAACTAAACTTCAAAAGAAAAATAAATAAAATCAGTAGGAACCCAACTACAGACTGCCAAATATATTGATAGTGAATAGCAACTGATAAGTTGACTTTAACCATGAGAGGAAGAACAATTGATAGTAATAATGAACCAAAGAATTCCCAACTATTTGTTAAATGGTACCAAACATTGCTTTTTGTCAAAAAATCCATTTTTTGATAGCCTAAGTAGGTTCCATTCTCTTTATTATCATACCCAGCCATGAATTGTAGAAAACCGACATAAACTCCAAAACTTGCCCATATTGTCAAGACTAGAGAAAATAGTGATAATAAATCTAAATTGTTATCGCTAGTTTGAAATAATAAAATCTCATATTGATTGCATACCCAATAAATATAACTCACAATTGACCAAAATAATATATGGGAAAAAATTTTGATTTTAACACCTGAAATTAATTCATCTATAAAAATTGAAAATCTAAGCCAAAAAAACTTCATTATATAGGACAGTACAAAAATAATTATTGGGAAATATAGGATTAATTTTTCAAGCAAGCAAAACACCTCTTCTTTTTTCTAATCAATAATGATTATACCTGATATATAGAAGGCACACAATCACTATTACGAGTTCGTTTCAAAAATAATCTATAGAAAAGGACTACCTAACTTAGGTAATCCCATTATGTCATGCCATCCGACTTCTAACAACTTTTCTAACAAGTCCAAAGACAAGTAAAAGATTAAAAATAATATAGAAAGTGGTAAAGCTCAAAATACCATTGGTGGCTAAATCTTCCACATAGAGGTATCGTTCTGTAAAAAAGAGGTAAATCCCATAGACTTCTGTGAAAGCTAAAAATCCGATTAAACCAATGACAAATAAGCTTCCAAGCATCTTCGCAATCTGGTAAAGGACAAGTAAAATCAGCCCTGTTACTGCAATAATGAAAAGACTTTGAATAATTTGTTCAATCATATCTGTACCTCTTTCTACGCTAATTGCTTACGATAATAATCTGCCTGTCCCTTGTCTATATTATCAAGTTGTTCAACCAGGTCTAGATACTCTCCTTTAGTCATTTCATCTAAGTCTGGAAAGTCATTCTCACGAGTCGTGATAATTACCTCTAATTGACCAATGATTTCTCGCTTTGAAAAGCTGTAATCAAGGGTTTCATCTTCATATTGTTCCTTTAGGACTTGATAGTTAGCTCGGTCTTCGGAGCTTGTAAAACCTTGTGCTAACCATTCTTCTAATTGGTAACGTATATCTTCTACTGTCTGGATCATAATCAATTCTCCTTTGATGATTTCTTAATGTCATTTTACCGCGTTCATTATTTTTTGTCAGCCTTTTTCTTAAAAATCAAGCGAAAGTTGTTGGTCCTGTTGCGGTTGGATCGTTTCATTGAACTTAGCTAGGGCTGCATCAATTTCCTCAACCTCTGCTTCTTGTTCAACCAAAGGGGCAAGGATGTCATATTTGGCTTTAACCAGCTGATAATCCTCTTCTTTAGGAAAGACCTTTTCCACTTCAACCCTTGCGACTGATAGCTTATCTTTCAAATTGTTAGCCATTTCTTCTGTCTTTTCTTGGTCTTCTAGGATATGGTCAATGGCATTAGTAATGCGTTGAATCGTTCCCACGTCTGATTTCAAGTCTAAAGAGACAGAATACTGGTTGCTGCCTGAAATGGTTAAAGCCACCATATCTGGTAAGGGCTCACTAGGACTTCTGGTTGCCATTTTAAGCTCAAACCCTCTAAAGGTCGCAAGCGTTCTTACTTCTTTGGTTTCCGAACGGTTGTAGGTAATGAGTTTACGTAGATAGTCTCCAGCTTCTGCACGGTTATCCATCATTTGATTGTCAAACCGCATGATAAAATCTTGTGACTTAGTTGCTAAGGATTGGGCAATATCACGGTCATATTGGCTAAGGCGTTTCTCTAATACAGGGAGGTTCTGCTCACAGTAAGAAATGGTATGGCGATACTCATCTTTGGAGCGATTAAAGGCACGCTTCTGATTGTCCAATACCGTCAACTCATTCTCTAGTTCCATTTTCAGTTTGAGATAAGGATTACCAGTTGCTAAAGCCTTAAAATCTGAAGCAGTCATGGTTTGTTCATCAATGTCTTCTGCCGACCGTACAGGATCTTTAGAGGTCATGATTTGCGTGATATATTTGAGTTTATTCTCCTGAGTTTGCCAGAGGTAGTTGTCGAAGCTCCCTTTCGTAATGTAATGGTAAATATCTACCTCTTGGTGCATATTGCCTTGACGAATTAACCTACCGTTTCGCTGCACAATATCAGAGGGACGCCAGGGAACATCTAAGTGGTGGACAGCTTTCATGCGTGATTGCACGTTTAAACCTGTTCCACCTTTTTCCGTTGAAGCCATAAGAATCCTGACTTCCCCACTATTGACCTTGCGTGATAGAGAGTTCTTTTTCTCATCCGTATTAGCGTCATGGACAAAGGCAATTGCTTCTTTGGGAATCCCTCTATCCACTAAGAGGTCTTTCAATTCATTGTAAACATCAAACCCTTCTTCCTTGCTTTTAGGGGTACCAATATCAGAGAAAATCATCTGGGTAGCCTTATCAAGCTCACCCTCACGGTAAATGCGTTCCACATTGTCCACTACTTGAAGAATCTTCTGATTGTCCGATAAGGTATAGGCTGGGTCAATGAGACGCATGTCAATAGCTAGTTTTCTAGCTTCCCCAGTTATCTTTAACATGTTATCGACACTAGGGTCAACGCTGCCAGACTTGATAGCGTCTGAACGGTCAACCAACTCTTCAAGGTAGTATTTCTGAGCTTCCGTCAATTCGCTCTCCACCGCAATAACTTTAGCTTCAGGTACAGGTAAATCAAGCATATCTGAGGTCTGAATATCAGCTGTTTCCTTATAAATCCGCATGAGTTCAGGCAGGTTTACAAACTTCTTAAAGCGTTTCTTGGGTTGGTATTTATCCCCTGTTGGGGCAAGTTCCATAGAATTTTCGATATTCCCAAAAGCCCCTACCCATGAATCAAAATTAGAGAATTGATAGCGTTCTAAGACATCGGGTTGAATATAGCTCATCATGGTATAGAGTTCACTAATAGAGTTAGAGACTGGTGTTCCTGTCGCAAAGACCACATTACGATAGTCGTGTTCTCCTTGAACCTGTCTGACTTTCATCTCCATATCCACGTTCTTTTTAGAAGTCGTGTTGGTAATCCCTGCGACATTCCCAAGGCCTGTAATGGGTCTGATATTCTTAAAATGGTGAGCTTCGTCCACAAAGAGGAAGTCAATCCCAAGGTTTTCAAATTCAATAAAGGTATCACGTTCCAACTTTTGAAGTTCTTCCAATTGGTGCTCTAAGCCCTTAATGGAACGCTCTGCTTCTTTAACAGTATAATCACTATCACTACCTTGCTTGATGTCACGAAGTTGTTGTAACTTATCTTGAATATAGGTCACTTGCTTTTCATGACTCATGGGAATTTTCTCAAACTGGGAATCCCCAATGACAATGGCATCGTAGTCCCCTGTGATAATCCGTGAGACAAACTGCTTGCGTTTGGCTTTCGCAAAATCTTTCTTGGTCGTCACATAGACATTCTTGGTTGGGAAGAACTTCATGATTTCTTGGCCAAACTGAGCGGTCAGACTTGATGGCACCACATAAAGAGGCTTATGCACCATACCGAGCTCCTTCAATTTGAAGCCTGCTCCAAGCATGGTTAAGGTCTTACCTGAACCCACTTCATGAGCTAGAAGCGCTCGTTTTTCTTCCACAATGCGTTGAATAGCATTCTTTTGGTGAGAGCGTAAGGAAATATTCTGGGCAAGCCCATCAATGGTTAAATGGCTGCCATCATAAACTTTTGAGACTGTACGATTATAAAGGCTATTATAGGTCTCTTCAATCATCTGTTGCACCTCTGGGTAACTAGCCACAAAATCTTGGAAGAGTTCTTGAAGTTGTGTTTCCTTTGCACGAAGAACCGTTGTCTTCTCCACGTCCGTCACATGCTTTTTCTTATCCCCATCTTCCACTTGTTTGGTGATGGTTGGTTGATTGGAATTAAGTAGGTTTTCAAAGATTTTTCGGCCACTATCATAGCGTGACCCAGGCACACCTAAACTTCTATCCGTTGCGGTAGAATACCTAAAGGCAAACTTGGATTGGTAAGACATTGTCCCATCAATCGGACTGACTTCAAGAACAGTTGATACTTCTTGGTCAGTCAGGTCAAAAGTTTGTCCCATAAAGGTTTCTTGGGCAAATTTACCATAAACGGCTAGAGGAATCCAACGTGAGCCAATCCGATAATCAATATCAGCTAAGGTCACACGTGGTGGTTTCACGTCTTCTAAGAGACTTTGATAATAGACCCAAGGAAAATCAGAGTTGTCTGCTTTAATGAGTAAGTCCACAACCTCTAACTTAGTCACCACATCTCCTGATAAGAAGTCCTGCCGAGACACATAGACCACTTCCCTATCGTTTAGATAGCGTTCTGGGTCTGGAATAATAGCGTCTCCTAATTCCTCAATCAAAGACGCTTTAGAATCCGTCTGATAAATAGACATCATGTAATCCAAATCGACCCCACGACCATCTGCTAGACTAGAATTGAGAGCGTCAAGGGAAGAAGAAACTGCCATCACTTCCTTTTCAGGACGAACCAAGGCTTTTTCAAAGGCAAGTGACTTGGTATAGATAACTGTCTTCCCACTTGGATCAAGACTTTCATCTTCTAAACTCGCAAGGAGCGAATACTTATCATCACTATCAAAGAGGTTACGGTTTACGGCACTATTTACATAGCCAAAGCGTTTCACAAAACTATCATAGGTGCGATTGAGCTTTCCTAACAAGTGATTGAACTCGTCTTTGTCATAGTTATAGTAGCGCTGTATAGCAATCACCTCTTGGTAGGCGTTCCGAATATCAATCATCCCTTTAATCCGTGCTACTTCTTTCTCAGACAAGGGAGCTTCATAGAAAACAGTCTTTTTGAAGTAGCCCTTAAATTGTCCACGTTTAGCGGCTTCTTCTGTCACATACACATCAAGAGCGGTGCTATCAGTCACCTCTAAAGCATTAAAACGGTCAATCTGTTTTTGAGAATGCTTGGTATCCCAATCCTTAAAGTTACCCTCTTCGTCCACATAGTAGCTAATCTCCTCAGTTTTTGTCCCTACACGAATGCCCTTATGATCACGGTAGTAAACCGTAGAATCTTTATAGCCAAAGCTATACTGTTCTAAGCTTTCTCTGATGTCAGAAGGAATCGAGGTATCAATAACCTGTCTTTTTATCACATTAGGACTAATGAAGATATCAGAAGGGTCAACAGTTCTAGGCGCTTTAACCTGTTTAAGAGCAGTCTGAACATCTGCTAGCAAATTATCAGAAGTTCCTTTAACAGACAGTGTCCCACCGTTAAAGTTTCTTACCTCATAGGTCCCAAGAACCTGACTATTGTAGTCCCCATCAAAGTAAGGATTCAGCCAAATACGATCATCCTTGTCATAGCGAATAGAACCTGAAAAAGCTAAATAATCTGCCACATATCCCTTATCCATATGCTTCTGGAAGAACAACATGTCCGTTGTGACATTGGTGCCTGCAATGGCCTTAAAGGCGCTATCTGGTAAACGCACACCACCGAGAAAATCAGTCGTCTCACGAATGTCCTGGAGAATGTTTTCTGTCCGTTTATCCATGGTTCCTGTGGAGGAAATAATAGCCACTTGCCCACCGTCATGCGCCAAATCAAGGGATTTTTTAACAAAATAATCATGAATCATATAGGGTTTGTCATAGCGACTATCCGCAATCCTGATATTGGCAAAAGGCACATTTGAGAGAACCAAATCAAAACTATTGTCATTAAAGGCAACAGTCTCAAAGCCCTTTACTTCAATATGGCTATTTGGATGAAGGTGTTTGGCAATAGCCCCTGTAATCGTGTCTAGCTCTACACCATACAACTCACTATTTTCTCTCAGGTGTTTAGGCATTGCCGCAAAGAAATTCCCTGTTCCCATAGACGGGTCAAGAATTTTACCACCTGTAAAGCCATCACGTTCTAACTTCTCCCACATCTGACGAATAAGAGTGGGATCCGTGTAATAGGCAGTCAGAGAAGATTGTTTCATGTCTGAATACTCTTTATCGGTGACTAGCGTTTTTAATTCCTCACGTTCCTTAGAAAACTTTGGGTTGTACTCGTCAAAGAACTCGTTAGCTAAGCCTCCCCAGCCCACGTATTTGGCAAGGAGTTCTTGTTCACTAGGTGTGGCTTGACGGTGTTCAGATTCAAGACTTTTCACCAAACGAACAGCAGCCACGTTGGTTTCAACCTTATCTCTTGTTGTCTTAGGGTAAAAGTCTGTTAGATCTTCTGGGAAGTGAAAATCAGTGGTCGGGGGCGTCTCAGTGACTTCTGGTTCCAACTCATCTTCTGACAATGCTTCTTCTTGTTTAGCCTCTCTCTTATTTGATGATAGAGATGTTGTCACTTGAGAAACCGGCTCTTGAGATTCTTCCATATCCATAAAAGATAAGAGGTCTAATTCTTGGCTAGGTTCTTCCACTTCCTCTTTTTCTTCGACAGAAGGAACATGAAGAGCTTGAGTGATGTCTTCTAATGTCCGTAAGAAAAGAACTGGATTTTGCTCAATCACATCTGTGAAGTCATTTTGTAGTTCAACCCGTATCAAGTTATTAACGCCTGACTCCTCAATGGCCATTACCTGAAACTCTTGCCCCTTATAAGTCACTCTAGAATCAATCGGGTAGCGTTTAAGGGCTTCTTCTACGATAGGATTTGGTAGTTTTTCTTGAGTCTCAATGATTTCAGGTTCTGTTTGCGATAGGTGTTCCCGCCATTCTCTAAAAGATATATCTAGTTGGGACTGTTTGGCTCTTTCAAAGGTTCTAGCTTCTTCAAGAGTGAGGTCTTCATGTAAGAAGGCGTAGGCAATGGACCTTGCTTCTTCTAAGTCTAGCTGACTGGTCAAGAAAAATTCTACTTTATCGTGTGACAATCCCATCTGAAGTAATTCTGTCGCAAGGGCTAATTGAGTAACGGTTGCTTTAGGATAGCCCCCTAATAAGGCTAGGTCCGCATTCTTCAAATGAAAACGCCCTGCAGCATCTATCAGTATCCCACGTTGCTGCTCATCAACGTCAGCTAAGTCTATCCCTAAACGAGTCAGTTTTTCGGTATTTTCAGCCAAAATGGTTTGACCCATTTCAGTTAAGATTACTTCTTCTTGAGGTGTTATAGGACGTTGTAAGTCATAGGCTGTCCCATCTGCTTCTAAATAGCTTAATAGCTCATTGCCCGCATAGATTGGCGTCATTTCCATTTCATGGTCAAACTCCCCACGTCTCAAGTTTGGTAGTTTTGGACGGCTATTTCGCACTTGGTCAAAGTGACTTAATATTTCAAATTTTTGGGACAAGTTTAGATGTTCATAAGCCGATAAATGTTCTGTTTGCCCTGTTCGTAAATCGAGTTGTGATAAATCTTCCTCAAGACTTGCAATGACGATACCCCCTTCTTCACGAAAGGTGATGTCTTGAGGAGGTTCTGGAACTACTTTTTCTTCAGCTGCACCCTCTCTTTCCTCTACCGTTTCCTGGGTGCTTATTAGTTCAGGTTCATAAGTGAGAAGAAATTGTTCAATATCACGGCTAATACGGTCAGACAAATTATTAGCCACTCGGTAGACATTAACCAAATTAGCAGCTTTGCTTTTATCCAAAAGAGAAGCTACCGAAATGGACTGATAGGCGCCTTCTTGGTCTAAGAGCTGAAAGCGAGTGGCTAGGTTAAAGAGGGCTACCTCAATCACCAAGGCTTTCTCATCACTATTTAACTGAGGTAACTTCTTTAAGCCAGCCTGACCAAAGGTCTGTGTGTAGCTGCTTAGGTCTGTTGCCTCGTCAAAGGGGCTTGCCTCTACAAAAGCAGAAACTTCTGTTTCAAAGCGAACCACTTGAACAGGTGAGGTGACTACTCCTCTTTGGGATGTAAAATTTTGGATAAGGCTATCCCAATCCTCATCAAAATGGACTGCTTGATAGCGTAAAAAGGATTCCAAAAGAATCTGGTCACGTGGCAATCTTGCCCGCAACATTTCAAGTAATTGTTCTTGAGTCATATGTTCCTCCAATATAAAAAGGGGCTGAGAAAGGTTCTCAGCCCACTGCTTTAGTCTAGGACCAAGTCTCTTTGGTCTTTTTCTTGTGGCAACTTATCCATTAAAGTTGTCACATACTGTTGTAAGAAATGGCTTTTCTGGTCTAACAAATCCTTCTGCAGGGCGAGATAGGTCACATCTCCAAAATAATCTTGACTCGTTAAAGACAACTCCTTTTGGATAATGTCCTGCAAGTTCTCTAAGGTGAAAGACGAGTAATCCTCCTCATTCAAAACCTCATACTGAGCAAGGGTCTCAGAAATGTTGTTGGACGCAATCACTTCCATAATGAAACTAGCTCCCTCACCTGTTCGATAGAGTTTATCCAAGAGGTCCGTCACTTCTTCTTGAAGCTGTTCCTGATAACCGTCTGCTCTTAGACGTAAGTCATCACTAACTAAAGACAAGTCATCAATGCCCATAAAGTCTTGATAGAGCGTATCAAGAAGTGACTTGTTTTTGATACTCAACTCCATGGCTAAAAAGGCTTTAACCATGTCTTCATAGTTTTCTAGTGCCATATCAGAGAGTTTTTGAAATCGTGTCATAATTCCAAGCCATAACTGCTCTCCTTACGCTGTTGAATTGGATTCAAGCCTTGTTGGACTTCTTCAAGGTCTGTCAGTCCGTCACTATCCGTATCACTGCTAAAAGGATTGGTGCCTAGAGCTAACTCTTGAGCATCCGTTAAGCCATCTTGGTCTGAATCCATTGTGTAAATGTTTTTGGGTTCCATTTAGTTGTCCTCCATTTTGCGTTTAGAAAGTCCATAAGCTAGGCCTAAAAGAAGTCCTCCACCAACCAGTGCCAAGAGGGATTGACTCTCTCCTGTACTTGGTAAGACACTTGCTGGAACTGGTGGTTCTTGTGTTGGAATAGGTGGTTGGGGTGGTGTTGGTTGATTCGGAGTTGGTGACTCTGGTTCAGGAGTAGTTGTCTTAACCGTGTTTGAACTGATGGTATAGCCATTCACGGTATGTAGTACCGTATTTTCTACTTCACCTGAAGCGATTCGTTTCATTTGCAAGTAAACATCAGCCTGAAACTCGGATTCTTCTGCTAGTTTTTCAAGGAATTCCTTATCAAAACTGATGGTAACCGTTCCTTTTGACGTGTCGACCTGTTGTAGCGTGTACTTAGTCACTTCTGTCCCTTTTGGTAAAACCGTTCCATCTTTTAGAGTCACATCTACTAAGGTATAAGCCTTGTAAACACCATTATAGTCGTCATGGCTTTCATCGTAATCATCGTCAAAGCGGTACTCGATGAGTGGTGTCGCACGATTACCAGGAATAAGTGCTCCCACCAAGCGGTAGTTAAAGACCTGATTCAAAGCAACTTCTTTTCCATCAAGACTTTTCTCCTTTTGTGACAAATCAATCACCACATCTTTTTGTGGGTCTAGTTTTGGCACATTATTAACCACAGTCTCTGTCACATAAGCCAAACCAAAGTCAATCTGATAAGCGGTGTTTTCATACTTCCCACCAGTTTTTGTCAGCTCATTCTTAATAGTCATTGGAAGGGTCACCACTAAGGTTTGACCAGTTTTAACATAAGCCTCATAAAATGCCTTTGGATCATCAGCGTTTAAAACTTGAATGGCTCCTTTTGGTGTGAACTGCCGTTTGGCCATAGCGTCTTGAACCACTTTAGGCGCTTCTGACAATGAGGCATAGGCTTTCACCGAAATCCCTTTGACAAGATTTCCTGCCTTATCCATCACTTGGATACCATCTGCATTGAGGCTAAGCGCTGCTTCAGGGTAATCATCCACCATGTAAAAGCCTTTGGTAAGGACATCATCTGTCACTACCAAGTCCTTATACTGACTATAATCAAGAACTATCTTATAGTAATTGACAGTGTTAGGAAGAACGGTCTTCCCATCAATAGACACGCCTTCTTTATTGGTATTAGTTTTATGTGGTGTTACTTTTGGCACGTGATTCGTTACCGTATTGGTTTCATAGGCTTGTCCAAAGTCTACTTGATAAGCTACATTGTCATAAGACTTTCCTGAATTAAGCATAGACTCACGGACAGTCATAGGGGTGATGATGGTGATGTTTTGACCTTGCGTTACATAAGAATCATAGAAGGCTTGCGGATCTTCTGCCATAAAGACTTGGAAGGCTCCTTTAGGTGCAATCTTGCGTTTTGAAAGAGCTACTTGTAGGTTTTTAGGAGCTTCTGATAAGCTCGTATAAGTTTTTACCGTAACACCTGTGACAGCTTTGCCATCAATTGTCACAAGTTGAATGCCTGCTTCATCTGGTAATAGAGCTTCTTCGGGATAATCATCCACAAAGTAAAACCCTTGTGCAATCTGAGCCTTATCAGCCTTAATGCCACGGTATTGGTCCAAGTCCCATGACAAGGTATAGTGGTTTTGTGAACCGACTACCATCGGTTTGCCATTGATATCCACCTTATCCTTATTTAGGTTTTGTTTTTTAGGTGATGGGCTTACAAGGGTATTCGTCACCTCATCGGTTTCATAGCCATTGCCAAAATCCACTTGGTAGGCCTTGTTTCGATAAGGCTTCGTCTGACCATAAAGACTATCTTTGACCGTCATTTTGGTGACAAGGTTCAAAGAGGTTCCTGTTTTAACATACTGGTCATAAAAAGCCTGATTGTCATTCGGCATAAAGACTTGGAAAGCCCCTTTTGGAGAAATCTTAGCATGAGCGAGTTTATCTTGAAGGTCTTTAGGAGTTTCTGACAGCGACGCATAAGCCTTAACAATAATCCCTGATACGGATTTGCCATCAGGAGTGGTGATACTTGTTCCCTTGTCTACTAAGTCCAACACTTCTTCTGGGTAATCATCTACGAAGAAGAAACCACGAGCAATCGTCTCTTTAGAAGACCTATCGCCTTTATATTGATCTAAATCCCAGGTCAAACGGTAATGATTAGTTGTTCCTAAAGCCACTACCGTATCGTTAATGACCACACCATCTTCATTTTCATTTTTCTTCTGCGGCTCAATACGGCTAGTGGTTGTCCCATCACCAGGCGTACGCACTGTCACAATATTAGAAGTCACTGTATAGGCATTTAGGGTTCCCTTATTGATGAGGAGCTTATAACTGTTGGAATAGGTTGCCCCATCGTTTTGAAGGCTACCGTAAAGTTTCGGAGCCACCAGTTGGTAAGACTTGGTGAGGTCTTGGTTGACCTCTTGAAGCAAGGCTTCCTTGGCGGTCAAGGTAACAAAGTTCTTAGCAGCATCAAAGCTGAGGGTGTAATTTCCATTTTCTGCCTGCGTTTTTTCTTTGTCAAAGGCATAGCCTGCTGGAAGGTAATCTTCAAAGGTGAGGCTTGTGGTTTTGGCTCGATTTGGAGAAAAAGCGTCTACGGTTAAAGGGTAAATGACCGTTGAATCTTTTGCGACCGTTTTGTCATGAAGGTTCACTTGGTCGGTATTGATAACTTCCTTAACAATTTCAGGAGTCGTTGTCAGACGATAGTCGTGATAATGAACCGTTGGCACTTGTGGTGCTTTTGGTAACGGTTCTGGCGTAGGGTCTTTAGGCAAGGTGACCTTGGTAAGTGTTAGGCTAGGCTGAGTGACTTTCTCTAATGGTTTTTCCTTAAAGCTCACAGGTGGCTCTGGGGTAAAAGTCTTTGGGGTAAAAGTTTTTGGCACAACCTTAATCGGTTCTGGAATTGGCTCTAACTTTGGTGTCACATGAGGTTTTGGACTATAAGGTTTGACCGTCCGTGCAACTGGTAGGGTATTTAAGGCAAACCAATAAGAGAGACCAACATTTTGGGGCATATCCCCTTGACCAAAGGTCACTGTATAAGTGTTGCCTGATGTAACCGTTGAGACAATTGCTCCTTTATAGGCATACTTACTATATGTCGTATCCCATTCTTCAGGAAGCTTCAAATCACTGGCACGGTTTGACCCAAGTGAACGAGCTAGACCTTCGTTAGTCACTTGAATGGTTGAGCCATTGATAGGGACAAACTTGCCTGATGTGTCTTTTACATACTCTAAACCGATATCATTGTGGTTGAGTGAGGAATGAGTAAAGACACCTGGTTTTTCCTTGGTGAAGCTGACTTGTGAGCCATCTGCTAAGAAGTACTTGGCTTTGACACGAAACTCCATCTTGTCTGTTCGCCAATTACCTGTTCCATCATTACGGTAGGCAATAAAGCCTTCTGTTGGGTCATTTGGTACAACCAACTGCACGGCATTAGTTCCAGCTGGAGAAACAAGGTTTGTAATGTCATAGGCCACTTTTGTGATTTTCTTACCATCAAAGCGAGCATTTTGAAGATTTTGATAGGTAAAGGAAAGGGTTTCTCCCGTTTTGAAAGTATCATAGACAAAGAAACCAGTAGAATCTAGGATTTTAGAATACCCACCAAGCATAACGTCACCCTTAGCAACGATACGATTAGGATTTCTGGTATCAGCTGAATGACGTGCTTGCGGTTCTCCATTATTCAAGTTGAGTGCCTGAGCAAGAGCTTGAGAGATATAGCCTTCTTCTCCTTTTGAAATCTCAGCTAAGTCACGTTTATAGCGCTCCATTTCTTTGGCGTTGTAGGCGTCAATGGCAGCATTTTCTTTCTTGGCGGCTTCTTTTTTTTCCTTATTACGTTTCGTGATAGCAGCAATCTCAGCTTCACGGTCTGTCACCAATTTCTGTTGGTCTTTATTGTAGGCATCCACAGCAGCTTGACCTGCCTTATTTTCATCATCCACTGCTTTTTGTCCAGCTTGATTGCGTTTGTCAATCGCTTCATTATCAGCTTTTGCTTTAGCAAGACCCGCTTCATTTTCCTTTTGAATCTGAAGGTTCTTTGCGACAATGGCGTCTGCGGCTTTTTTCTTCGATTCATACTCAGCTAGATTGTCCTTATTTTGCTTATCAATAGCAGCTACCGCAGAGGTATAATCCTGATAGCCTGAAACCGTTGAACCATCTCCTGATGTTACGGTTTGACTTGTAACGGTCACATTAGCCGACTGATCTTGGCCTTTGATTTTTGAAACTGTGCTATCCACTGAATGGTTCAAGGCCTTTCCTGCTTGAGTGGCTTCTTTATGACTAGCAGCCAACGCAGCATTCCCTTGTTCAACACGAGTTTTATCTTGTTCATAGGCGGCTTTATCTGCTTTATAGGTATTGGTCACCTGAGTGATGGCTTCAGCCTGCTTAGCAGCATCCGCTTCCGCCTTATCCAATTGCTTACTGGTCTCACTCGCAGAAGTTGTATTTCCCAAGTCCATAGGTTGGTCTTGAACAGTAGTAACTCCTTCAGCAGTTGCTTGATTGACAGCCTGTGTCACAACATCATGAGGAACCGTAACCGTGATAGCCCCATGTGATTGACCAGTTGACGCAAGGCTATCCGCCTGTTCAACAACAGTAGTTGGCTGAGCTTCTGGTAAGTTGGTCGCAGGATTATCTGTCAACTGAACGGTTTTATCTTGCGAGGGTGTTACCACTTCGTCAGCTTGTGCTACTTGGCCACCCCAAGCGACAACAGCTGTCACCATGGTTCCAAGTGCTACCGAACAGAGCGTACGATACTTCTTACTTTTACGGAAGACGTGTTTTTCTGCTTTTTCCTGATTGACTAAAAAGTGATGATGACATTGTTTGGTCATAAAAAGTCCTTCTTTTCTTTTGATAAGTAGCAACAATCTGTCACTCTCTCCTCATCATAAAAAAGAAGGCTTGATTTTGGTATCACATCAAAAATGGATAAAGAAAAAGGCCACCCACAAAAAGTGGATGACCCAATGATTATCATATCAATATTTCTATTAAGACGGCCAATTAACCTTTCTAGCTTTAGCGGTCTTAAAGCGTTTCTTGTCAACAAGTTTCAGCTCTATTTCTCTACAATTTGTAATTAAGGTGTCGTTGATTTTAAGACTTCTTGGAAAGTATTGGTTCCCTTGTTCACGCGATAATTCAACGGTATAACTAATACCATTACTTAATTTGAAGACCACAAAATAAATATTATCTCTTCTAAATCGTTTGCCAACTTTTCTATTCAAAATACCATCCGTTGTGTAGAATTTACATTCCATCACATGTAACATTTGATAAAGTAATAATGTTCCAACGATTTTGAATTTATTTTCGTTAAACCAACCATTATCAGCCTTATTTAGACGCTCCAACGTCCAATCATCCTTTAATCCTTCAAAAATACTCCCTGCGTTATTAGTTGGTAAATTAACATGATGATCTCTTGATAAGCCTAATAAATGGGGAATAGAGGAATTTGGGACAGAAAGAACAATTTCAGGATAGTTCTCCATATTTGTCTGATAAACGTATTTGTACTGAGAAACATATTTCTCAATAGTATTGGCTAGACAAGACATATCGACATTGAGAATATCAATTTCTCCATCAAAGGTCTCGAGCCATTCCAAAGTATATGTCATTCTATTTTTCTCCTAAAAAAGAGAAGGAAGCAGGTGCTTCCTTCTCTTCCACGTATTGAGTTTCACCTCACGCTAGATATGCCCTATCTATTCCTCAAGGGTAGGCAGTCCTGCTATTCTTTTTCTCAACAAACAGTTTGAACTGAGTGCGGAGCCCACAGGCGGGTGCAGACCATATCCACTAGCCCACAAGTAATTTATAACCTTTATTTACTATTATTATACGGGATAATTCCTTATTTGTCAACACCTATGTTCACGCTTAAAGTTTAGATGAGATGATTACTTTGTCCCAAATATCATATAACATTTGGTACAAGAAGACAAGTATTCTAATATTTTTTATTTCGTCGTATAGGCAAAACTAATCGTACTATCGACTCCTGATAATTTACGGAATGTATAGTTAGGATTACCATTAACATTGGTCTCTGAGATGAGGAAAGAACCATCAGGGTAAACCTTCTCGACAAAGGCGACATGACCGTATTCTGTTGGCGATCCATGACCTCCTCCCGCAAAGGAAATAATCGCTCCTGCTTTTGGTTGCTTGCCTGTATCTCCACCAAGACGTGCTGCTGTTGCCACCCAATCTTGACCATTACCCATGGTACTGATAATTGGGATTTTTTCACCGTTTCGGCCTTTGAGTTTCAAGCCCAATTGGTTGATACGTGCGGCCACTCCCCACGTACATTGCCCATAGGCATAACCCATACCGTCACCTCCACCTGGAACGGAGTTGTCATAAAGGTCTCCTCGAACAGCTTCAAGTGCTTTTGGATCACTTTGAGCAGTTCCACCATTTGGTTGGCTAAAGCCTTTCTCAATTTGGTAATACCACTCTGTAGCTCTCGTTTGACGTTCTAGGAGTTTATCACCACTATTTCCCTCCCAATAAATGAGAAAAACTTGGGCAAGACTGGCAGGACTTCCTGAGTTTTTGAAGAAATCTTTTAACCAGTTGGTATAGTAAGGATTGTCCCCATGGAGCATAAAATCCAGTTGTAAACCTAAGTCATACCACTTCTGCTTTTTTCGTTTGGCATACTCTAATAATAAGGTATGTCTGCGTGACCCATCTGCTGTATCTGTCCACTGCCCCAAGCCTAAGCCACGTCTTAAAATATTCGGGTACCTGCCATTATAGATAGCTGGACCATTAAGGGACAACCAGCCCTCATCGTCCCAAGAACTATCCGTTGCCCCAACAGGAGGAGATAAGTAGTCGCCTTCAGATCGTTTAGGATTGATAGAGGATTCTACTGACCAGTTTCCTAAAATAGCCGCAATCGCTTGATTAGTCGCCCCTTGACTCTTCAAATACTCATAGATAGCTTTGGCTCTCGCAAACTCATCGCCTCCAAATTGACCAATGGTAGGTAGAATCGTCGTTTGGAGTTGAATGACTTTAGGAAAGTAAAAGGCTGGATTAACGTAAACCAGTTTCTCTGAATCATCGTCAACCTTTTGATAGGTCACTTTTAGACCAGCACCATCCTTGGTTTGACCAATCACTTCACCTGCTTGGACTTTCTGACCGTCTGTCACTCGACCACTATGACTATTAAATAGGGTCAGCTGAGCTTTATTCAGTCCCTTACCTGACGTGATGATAATGTTCTCACCATCTAGGGAAACCTTACCATCCATGGGAGCCACAATCACTTGATTTTCTTTAGCTTCTAGAATGATATGATGATGAAGCGTTGGCTTGTCATCAATCACCTCATAGCCATAGCGGACTGTCATGGTAAGCGCATCGTCTTCAGTCTGTCCCTGAAATGGATTATCCAATTCTTGAAGGGCAAGGTAGGTGCCTTCCTCACTTAATTCCTTTAAGTCTTCTCTATCGTCATCAGAGAGTTTGTAGGCAAGCTCCTTACTTAACTCAAGCATGGATTTTAAAGAATCCCCACCGTTTAAGTCCTGCCAAAGTTGACTCAAATAGGCTTGATAGGTTTTATCCCCTTCTTCCATGATTTCTTCTAAAGCATAATCTTGATACTTGAGATTCATAAAGCCCATGACGTCATCAATCTTGGTATAGTAGGTAATGCCAGTGGGATTGGTTCGGGTGTTTTCCGCATCTTCCCACGTCATGTGCGTATAGGCTTTTGTCAATTCACTCTCATCCTGTTGGATGAGAGTGGTTCCTGAAATTCCTATCACAAAACTCATCATCAAAAGCAAGAAAAACAAGAGGCCTGACACGACCCAAGTCATAGGATTAAGGGCAATCGATGAAAAGAAGGTCAGGCTATTCTTAATCGCTTGAATAACCCCTCTGATTCCTGACACACTCTGTTTTCTAGCTTGTTTGAGAAAGGTCTGGTAACGTCTTCTTGGTTTAAAGGGCTTCTGACGAGTAAAACCTTTCCCCTTTTTAAAGTTCTGATACCGCTCCTTACTATGAGCGACTTTCGTCTTAGTAAACCGAAGACCAGTCTGCCCACTTTGGACAAGGAGTTTCCCTGACTGATAAGTAAATCTCCCATAGCGTCTTCCTTTAATCACAGACTCTTTTAGGGTTCTGATTCCCTCTAAGTCATCATCTTGAGCGACTACATCAAGTGATTCTGAAGCGACATAGCGTAACCCGCGTTTGACCTTGGTCGAGGGGTTCTTAAACTGATGTGCTTTTTTCAGTTGTTTCACGTCACGCTTAGCTGATTTGACCTCTTTTTCTGCCTGAAGGCGTTCAAGAGGTTTCTCTTTTTGAAACTGAAACCGTGACGTTTTTGATTCGGTTGGCTTTTTCTGATCGGTAAACTTATAAGTAACAGCCTCCTCTTTTTCGGCCATCTTGACCTCTGCCAAGTGTTTTCTTGCTACTGCTAGGCGCTGTCTGGCTTGAGGAAGCCGATACTTCTTAATTTCCCTAGCCTTTAGCCATCTGGGAGACACATAGGCAATCGCTTCCTTAAAGGTATCTGTCGCTAGATCTTTTTCCTCTTGATAGGTTTGCTTCAAAGTCTGACGTTGTTCCCTTGTTTCAGCTTTCTCAGCTCGGCGCATGATAAAGCGTCGTTTAGGAACTGAGCGTTTTAACCCCTTCTTCTCCCTACGGTAATGGATACGACTAGCCTTTAAACTACTCTGAAAGGTTTTACGGGCTACCTTGACCTTCTGTTGTTCTCTTGTCATTGTTCAGTCCTCATCTTTTCTGGATCGGTACTCATGATGTCAAAGAGTTGGGTTTGAAGTGGGATTTTATTTCTAAAGGGAACAACCGTTGAGCCTGCCTTAATCAATCCTGAACCCTTTTCTGGGTTAACCAAATATTTCTCAAGCTCTTTAGATAACCCTAAGAGGTGTACCAACTCTTCTCGGTCACTTTTAGCTTGTTTTAGAAGTATCATGAACTCGCTATTAGCGATAATACGTCTCCCGTTGGCATCAAGCAGTAAGGTTTCTACGTTTTGAGTAATGCCTGTTGGAATGGCTCCATACTTACGGACACGGCTCCAGAGCTTAAAGAAGAAGTCTGAAGCGTACTTATCCAACAACAACAGCTGCATTTCATCAAAGTAAATCCATGTCTTCTTGCCACGTTTTTGGTTTTTAACCACACGGTTCCAAATCTGGTCAAAGATAACCATGAGGGCAATTTGCTTTAATTCATCCCCCAACTTTTTGACATTGTAAATGAGGAAATGGCTATCCGTTTTAATATTAGTGCGGTGTGAGAAAATGTCGAGTGAGCCTTCCACATAGAGTTCCATATCAAGGGCTAAGTCCTTGGCTTCTTGTTCAGGCTGTTTAGAGAGAACAAAGACCCATTCCACGAGAGATGGTGTCTCAAAATGCTTATAGGTTAACCGTGTAACACGGTCAATCAGTGACTTTTCTCGACCATCCATTTTTCGGTCTAAGAGTTTCCCAATCCAAGAGAGAAGAAATTCAGATTTGACCTTAATAGGGTCTTCATCCATATTGTCATCGGATAAGTCTAAAACATTTAAGAAAGTGGTAGAGTCAGGCGCAATATCAATGCTCTCCCCACCAAAGGCTTGACCAATGATACTGTACTCATTTTCAGGGTCTACAATGATGATTTCGGTATCAGTATCTGCTTCTTTTAACTTGGTTGAGATGATTTCATGCTTAGTTGCCATCCCTTTACCAGCACCTGATGTCCCTAGAATCAAGCCTGATGGGGTATTGAGTTTCCCACGGTCAATAGTAATAATGTTACTTGAAATCTGGTTTATCCCATAGAATTTCCCTCCCTTATCTTGTAGGTCAACAGAGGTCCAGGGGGAATTAACGGCAATATTTGATGTCAAAAGAGACCGTGACACACCCTCAAGGTAGTTCTTGCCAAATGGCAATAAGCTATTAAAGGCAGCCTCTTGCATATAGGTCAGATTATCAATCACAAGATCATTAGAACCTGCCACTTGTTTGATAATATCAAGGGAGTGTTTCAATTGGTCTTCGTTATCCGCAAAGACCCCAATCAAAAAAAGGGTGTCAAAGAGCTTGTCACCTGTTTGCGTCATGGTTTTAATCAGATCATCAGCTTCATCGATGTTACTTTCTAGGACCTGACTAACCTTTTCAAGATACACCCCAGAACGTGCCATCTTTTGTTGTTCCCCAATTTTTTGCGATTCCATCAAAGTCTTCTTGGTGCGGAGCTTGGTCATGGCTTCTGACTTGGCTGACCCTTTGGCATGAAGACTAATCATCACTTCCAAGTCCGACTGCATGAGTTCTCGTAAGAACTTATCTCCCAACTCCATCCCATAGTCACGAACATAGACAATCTGAAGCAGTCTATCGTCAATCTCTACATAATTCTTATGTTTGAAAGATAAACTGGTTGGGGCAATAAAGTGCTTGGTTGTTTGTCCTGAACGCACCAGGTCTTGATAAGTAAAGGGCAAATGATTTTCCCCTCGCAACATATCAGCCAAGTGATTCACACGACTTTCTCCACTGAGGAGAGTAAAGTTCGCATCTATTTCTGAAAAACCACTCTTGAAGTATTCCCCAATCTGAGACAGAGAGCGATAAGCGAGTTTCGGATTTTGGTCTGACTTCCCAAAAGAAATGAGCTTAACCGCTGAAAAGTTATTTTCTCCAGCTTCAAGGTTATTTTCCATGATACGATTGAGTTCTTCCCGATAGGTATCATACCCATCCTCATGAAAAGGATACAAGACACCCTTTCTAAACTTATCCAAGTTGACCCTTTGGTTAAAAATAGTAAGTTGGAAATTGGTCTTGTCATCCAAACTGTTAATCAAGTCGGAATAGGTTTCCATAATGGCTCCCTTATCTTCAAGTCCCACCGTTTGGTAATTGACATCCCCTAAAAGATAGGACTGGGAAAAATAATCTGGGGTGACTTGCATGAGACCATTAGGAAAAAGGCCTTGGTAAAGAAGCGTATTAACAGTTGTTGGCAGCACTTCTTCTTTTGGTTTACGTGTCTTCTTTTGTTTAGAAGAGGTCTTTGGTTTCATTGAGCGATTTGTTTTTTTCACGTTGAATTCCTTTCTGTCCAGTTAGTGTACGGTCTGGTATGGTCATTTCGTAATGCCATCTATAATTAAGATACGTTTCAAATGGTAAGTCATTAGGGCGATAACCCCCAAATAACATGAGGGGAATAGTAAAGGTAAAGATAAGACCATAGACAAACCAATCCCCAAATTGCCAATAAAAGAGGTTTAACCCTAAAATCAGGATGGTAATGGCAATGGCTGGCAAGACAAAGATAACTTGTCGTGTAGTAAAGCCCAGCCAAGCCCTGTGTTGAACTTTTGTGATGTCCTTAAAAACACGTGTATTCATAAGACTCCAATCTAAGATGAGTATCAAAAAAGATTGGGAGGAACGTCCTTCCCAATCCTCCTTACATGCCTAGGATACTTCTGGCAGTCCGTTGACTGCCCACCAAGGCAATGATCAATAAAATAGCCTGAACTAAACCACCAAAGGCAGTCGCTAGCGTCTCCATCACTCCCGCCCCATTTGAGAGAGCTAATTTCCCAGCTGATTCAAAGAGAGGAACAAGGGAGATGATTAAGAAAATCAAGACCCCTTGGAGGGCATAGACCATGATATTTTTCAGGTAGCCAATCCCAACGCTTCGCCAGTCATCACTAAGGAAAGTCGGAATCGTTAGTGGTGCAAAAGGAATCATGAGATAAAGTTGGATAAAGCGAATGGTAATGAGGAGATTCACCACCATCACGCTAACCAATCGCACCAACCATATCAGAATGGCAAAAAAGCCAACAATGAGTTTTCCAATAATTCCTGACCCTTTAAGTTCTGAAATGGTCTCATAAGTCGTTCCCCCATGAGAAACAACACCAGCTACGCCTTCAATGATGTGAGAAGCAACGGCTAAGATGGCTTCTACAATAACGGTGGTGTTTGTAATCACTACTGCCACCATGATATAAGAGATAATCATAGGGGCAATAGCTTCAAAGGTCATGGCACCACCTGAGTTGGCGATTTTCTTAGCCATCTTAGAAAACTCAAGGACTAAAACGACTGCTAAAATAGCCACTCCCAAGGGCTGCATCACTCCTTTTGTGATCGCTGACATATAAGACCATACGGTTGGGTTATAATCCGCAAGGGATTTGACCAAGTTGGCCGTCGATTCTAAGTCCACGTTAAAGCCTTCAAAAAGGCTATCGCTTGAAATCTTCTCCGAGGCTAGAAAGACAAAAGCTGAAGGTAATGTGTTGTTCATGTCATACCTAGCCCTCCTAAATGGTAATTTGGGTGATAAAGGCACCAGCGGCACCTACCATAACACCACCCACAATTTCTAAGATGGCATTACGGACACCAGGTCCACCATCTTTGATATTGGTTGACAGGTTAATAATGCCCATGACGACAAGAAAGGCTCCTGTCGCAACCATTCCTTTTTGTAAGAGCGCCATGGCTTGGGCAAACATGGAACTAGCGTCCACGCCATAAACAAATCCTGTAAATTTTTGGTTCATACGATTCCTCTTTTCTATTAGTGTAGTGTGCTTTCTGTGCTTAAATCCCTAACCTTGTGGTCTGATGGTTCAAACGGAACTTCCTCTGTTTTGAGGGGGTCAATGTGGTAATGCCACCAACGTTCATCTGACTCCTTATCTGCTAAGTATTGCCAGTTCTTATGTTTCAAAGGAAAATACTTCTTTTCCTTAAAGACTGGAACCCCTGCAATTCTCACCAAGCACTCATCACGTTTCATGTTTCCGACTTCATCAGGGGTCATGAGATCCCTTGCGATTTTCTGATGAGACGTTGACCCAGACCCTGTTTGGCCATAAGACCGACTGGTACTTCTCACATCAATGGTTTGTTTGCCTAAGAGACCACTCATAAACTTGAAGGTCTCTTCATCATTGCCTCCAAGATAAAGCAAACTGTCACAGTTTCCTAGAATGGTTTTCCAAGCCTCTTTCTCCTTATAGAGCCCTTGAAGTTGGGCAATGTTTTGAAGAATGGGTACGAGACTCATGTTCCGTGAGCGAACCGTTGAGGTTTGTTCCGCAAAGTCTGGAATTTCGCCGACATTGGCAAATTCATCTAGATAACTTCTGACATGAATAGGTAATTGTCCCTTGAAGTCCACATCAGCTTGTCTCGTTAAGGTTGAAAAGACGGTGGAGAAAAAGAGGGCTGAGAGAAAGCGAAAGGTGGTGTCATTATCTGGAATAACGAGATAGACCATGGTTTTCTGCGTTCCCCATGTTTTTAAGTCCAAGGTGTCACGTTTGGTTAAATCAATGACGGATTGGATATTAAAGAGGGCGAACTTAGCTGTTGTCACAGCAATCACCGAATCTAAGGTCTTGTCCTTGTAGTTTTGGAAGTCTGCCCAGTTACGCATGGTGAAGTTTTCTGTCCCATATGTCTTGGCATAGGTCTCAAACATCACTTCTAAGACACTCTTATCTTGATTTTCTCCTTTGGATAAGAGCTTGATGAGTTTTCCAATTTCAGAAAAAGAGGGGTAACGCCCACGCTTACGACGACTGTCTGCTTCTTCCTTTGTACTACCTGGAGGATTGTAAAAATCCACCAAGTAAGAGGCAATCGCACGGACTAAGGTCATGGACGCTTCATCCCAAAAGGGATCACTGCGACTGCCATTGCCTTTGGTATTGTTGAAATAGACCGTAAGCATACGGTTCAAATCATTCTCCGTCTCCACATAACGAAAAGGGTTAAAGCCATCTGAGTTGGTCATGTTTACAAGGTCTAAGATCTTGACCTGATAGCCATGCTCTAAAAAGAGCTTCCCTGTCTTTTCAGCTAAGTGATCCTTAGGGTCAACGACAATATTGGAACAGTTAAGCTGAATCAGATTGGGTTTGACAAAGCGAAAGGTCTTCCCGCTACCAGACCCACCAATGACCACAAGGTTCTTGTTTCGGTCAAACTGTGGGGCTTTCTTTTCTAACAGAGTTAGCCTAACATTACGTGACAAAATCGTGTCATTAAAGGGATTCTTACTGAGAAAGGCTTTACGCTCACGATTGTTTCCAAAGCGAGCAGAACCATACTCCGCCCCTTCTCGGTAAACCTTTTGACCAGTTGAGACATAAAGATAGACTAGGCCCATCGTCACAAATCCAAAGCAAAAGCCCAAAACTGATTTACCTGTAAAGTTGCCATTCCACAAGGGATTTAAGACCTGATTCTGTCCCTCTCCTAAGAGATAGACAAGACGTTCCAAGGGTGGTTGATTAGGTAGACTATCGTAAAGCAAGACTAGTCGATGGCAGAAATAGCCAAAGGCAAGCCCTAAAATACCAAAGATAAAAGCTTTTTTCCCTGAGACCATTAGAGAATGACCTCCTTTGTTTTCACAGCAGAGGGTTCTGACATCACCATCTGTTCCTTGGCTTGTGCGATTTCCTCATCAAGGGTTTTATCCATAGTTAGCCCTTGTAGTTTTTCTGGATTAGAAACGAGCTTTTGAAGTAACTCATCTAAGTGCTTGTCTAAGAGCGACTTATCCTTAGCATAGAAATGCAGGTAGTCACCTTGCCAACTAATGGCAATAGGAAGGTTTTCTGATTCCACCAATTCCTTGAATTTCTCGACATCAACGGGTTTATCCAAAATGTCTTTTGAGATATTCAGCGACTCAATGGCATATGGACTTTGAAGGAGTTCTTCTAACTTTTGAACCCCAACTTTATAAGCCGAGTCTTGTGCTAGGGCGTGTCTGGCTGACCACTCTAAGAGTTTGAGAAGGACCTTCACCGTAAACATAGCACTCCGTTCCGCATATTGAAGAGCTTGGCGTTCCTGTTGTTCGGATGACATCATTTCCTCCTTTATGTGATTCCCTTATCAAAACAATAGGGTGCTTTCATGATACGAAAGCACCCTTGATTTTGGTATCACAATAAAGATAGGAAAAAGACGATTCCATTCCAAGACAGGTGAATAAGCGTGGACGTCAAGCAGTCTGTTTGCCCTCTCACCACACCAAGTGTGAGACCTAAACTCCCATAAAGCACCCAAGTGAATAGACTGGATGGGTGATGAGCTAAAGCAAAAAGGGAACTCGTTAACAACACTTGAATCACTGGTTGAGACAAGACTCCCCACAACACCTCTCTATAAAAGACTTCTTCCACAACACTGGCATTAAGGAGAAAAAGAATAAAGGACAGAACAGGAATCTGGTCTTGAACAGTCACTAACGTTTCTTGGTTTGGTTCGCTTCCTGAAAATAGAGCTCTCATAATAAGAGCAATACTTACCATGACACCTAGACTACCACACACCCAAAGCCCTCTCTCCTTAAAGGATAGGTTTCTTTTAGGTATCTGGTACCTTTTCCAGCTCCACAATATCAGGGCTAGAAACGTCACTTGTAAAACAGGTAACCATGCCCCATTTAGCCAACCAACTAGGTACAAACTCACTAGGAGACCATTGACATGAATGGCTCCGTACATGACTACTAAACGTTTCATCTCTACCTCCTAAACAAATCTTCATAGTCAATCTCTAAAACACTCACTATTTTCTCCACCCATTTCACTTGTGGCATCAGGCGATGAGATTTGTAGTGACGAAAGGTTTGGTAGAGGCGCTTAAATTCACTGGGATAAACGTATTGCCCCTTAAACATCTGTCGAGCAAGGTCAGCCCATGATAGTCCTTTTTCCATAACGATAATTTCCAAATTTTCCCAAAAACGGTCGTTCATAGCTCCTCCTTATGTCACCAGATCCTTAAAAAGATGTTCACGAAAGGAAACCACTTTTTGACTTCTCGGAAGAAAGGTTCTCGCTTCTTCTAAACTCATATCGGGATACACGTTATCCTCACAAACCACAATTGGGAGACGAAGATTCTGGTCAGGTTTCCGTAGAACTAACGTCACTAACTCACTCAATTTCATCTCTCTATGACCTTTAAATCGTTGTAGCGAGGAGGATAAGAGCGTAAAACAATCACTGCTTTTGGTAAACAAGCCCAATAAGTCTTCACGTGACAGGTTACTTACTTCTTTACTGGAGTAGGAAATACCATGTGAGTCACAAAAAGATAGGAGTTTCTGATTCCGACTGTTATTTCGACTTAAATAGATTTCTAACATCGCTTCCTCCTACACAGATAGCTCCTTCTCTAATACTTGAGTTGGTGGCGTAAACACCTTACTCATGTCAATAGGTGACCTGCCTTCACCAAAGCACTTCACTGTTATTAATGTGGTGACGACATCATTCTTATCATTCCAAGAATAGCCTTGCCCATATGCCCTAAAGGCGAGATTGTTCTCATCCGTTAGATAAGTATCAACACCATTTTTGATGTCTTGTGTTTCAATAAACTCAAAAATACGGTGTAAGTTGGACTCATAAGCTAACGGATAATTCATTTCTTTGTGGTAGTCATCTTCAAAAGTGACATCAATGTCACAATCATAATTGGGTAAAGAAGCAATCATTTCCGAAAATCTCTCCACTTCTGCTTGATGTATGGCTTCTTCTAGCTCCGTGCAGTTCCTAATACTTTTACTATGTAATAATTTCATGTTTTTCTTCCTCTTCAATCTTTCTAAATTCTCTAGCAATGGCCTCGATAACAGTGACGGTCACGCTATTGCCTGCTTGTTTATACAACTGGCTTTTACTGGATACGTTCTCAGCTCTGTCATAAGCCCAGTCAGGAAATCCTTGTAACCTAAAACACTCTCTAGGTGTTAGGCGTCTGATTCTCAAACGATACAGTTTTCCCTCTAGGATTATTCCAGTCACTTCATACCACTTGTCCTTACGGTATTCCAAAGCAGCAACTACCACTCCCATATTGTCAGAAGTGGTTAAGGTATTTGAAATCCCCTTTCCCACTCGTCCTCTGCGTTTGGTAGACTCTGGGTAAGCAAGGTTGACAGAATCTCCCACTATTGCCTTGGCATAGCCTAGTTTGGTCGCTTCCCTAATTTTCAAATGTGGCGCTTCTTCACGACAAAGAATCTTAGGAACTTTATCCCCTCCTTGCATCGTGGTCAACGTTGGAGAAAGCCCTGAAAGGTCATAGACACGTCCAGTTTGGATAAAGGAAGTTGGTAAAGTTCCTGCGACAACTACACCATGCCGATCTTGGCTAGTTAAAGTAAACATTGGATCATCATTCCCTTTAAAGCGTCTCCCATGTTGGCGTTTTTCTAGCCTATCAGGGGTTAAAACTGGAATGGCAATTTTAGTTCCCTCACCTTTTCCTCTGGTTAAGGTTGGTGCTAGCCCACGTGATAAATAGACTTCTCCATTCATCCCTTTGCCTGACGGATTAACATTGCCTAATCGTTCAAGACCAGCTGAGCTGTTTTCTCCTCTGAGAGGAAATAGGAATCGGGGACGGTATCTTCTAGAATGTCCGATAATAAAAATTCTTTCACGGTTTTGCGGCACTTGGAAATCTTTACTGTTAAGCACCTGCCATTCGACATCATACCCCAACTCATCCAATGTGGTGAGGATTGTTCGAAATGTCTCTCCCTTGTCGTGACTGAGTAAGCCCTTGACATTTTCGAGGAATAAAAAACGTGGTTGGATCTGTTTGGCCGCTCGAGCAATCTCGAAGAACAAAGTTCCCCTAGTATCCTCAAATCCCAATCGTCTGCCTGCGAGTGAAAATGCCTGGCAAGGGAATCCCCCACAGATGATGTCCACTTGCCCTCTAAGTTGTCTAAAGTCTTGGTCTGTGACTTGTCTAATATCATGAAATTCTATTTCTCCTTTGGTCTCATAGATGGCCTTGTAAGATTTCCTCGCAAACTTGTCAATCTCACAAAAGCCAATACACTCATGGCCCTGACGAGTTAACCCCAGTCGAAAGCCTCCAATTCCTGCAAATAAATCTAAAAACTTCATGTCTCACATTCCTTTCTGACAAAACTAAAAGGACCTTACTTCTTGCGTAACGTCCTTTCTTAACAATGATCTTCCATTTCTGGGGCAGTGATAAGTTCAAAAATGAACCAAAACATTCCTAATCCCCAAATACCTAATAATATCCACCAAAACATCTTACTCACCCCCTTTTAGTTCTTTTAAGCGTTGGACCTTGGTCCATTCGGATAAGACGCCATTAAAGACGTATTCCGCTATCGTTTCTGCCCTGTCCGCAAACCTCATATTCTCTAAAGCGTACTGATACCGATGATCAAAATAAATCATAGCATAATCACTAGCAGCCTGTGATAGACCAACTTGTCTCAACTGGTCATGTACCAAGCCCCAAATGTAATCTCTGTCGTATCTTGTGACTCGGTCTACTTTACGTTGGAAATTGTCATTGTCACTTTTCTGACTTGTATGACTTTCTTTCTCCTCCTCGTCCTCAATGACTGACTCACTCTCTTTAGTTTCACTCCTATCAGTCTCACTAACTTCAGTCTCACTAGTGGCTGAATTTAAGACCGGCCCCGGCTGATTTTGACACCCCCCTAGTGTTTTTTGAACACTACCCCCGTCTGAATTTGAGACTGGGGTTGGTTCATGTTCCAACTCCCCCAAGTAAATCTTATTGGCCAAACGTCCTTTTTCACTGGAAGACTGTTGGACTTCATCTATCAAGCCATACTCTCGTAACGTTTTCTTGGTAGCAAGTAACTTAGATTTGGAACAGCCAAGTAGTGCCATGAGTTTGGAGTTGGAATAGACCAAATAGATAGCCCCGTCTTCATCTATCCACCCTCTACTTAATGACAATTCCAAACGATCTTTTAGAACAGCATAAGCAACCTTAACCTCAAGTTTCATGTCCTTGTAGCGTTCGCTCTCAAATAAGAGTTTAGGGAGCTTATAATAACGCTCTGACGTTTGATAGTGATTTGCGGTAATACGTTTCATGATTGTCCCTCCAACACTAACAGACCAACATTCCCCCTGTCATCAAACTGGATTAAGCCAGACTCTTCCATTTCAACTACAATCCTCTTTGCTTTCTCGATATCAATTCTCATGATAGCCATGAGATGACACATCACAATTTGTCGTGAAGACTGTTCATTCTTTTGCATTATTTTCCTCCTGAGAAAAAAAAAGCGAGAACACTTATTAAAATGTTCTCGTTTAGTTAATTTACTACTGACGTATCTATTTTTTATCTACGCAGTCGACATCCAAACAGACGTTCACATCAATGTACTTTTTTTGCACCTTTTTTATGTCAAAATCACTCTTTTCAATAAAGACAAAATGCTTGAAAAAGTGCTTAAAATAAAGGATTTTTACCCTTTGCTTCGTTGTAGCAACACTACGCACTCGACGTGATGCGTCTGTGGAAACAAATCCACTGGCTGCACTTTGGTTAATTTGTAGCCCAAGTCTTGGTAGCGTTTGATATCACGCGCCATGGTGGCTGGGTTACAAGACACGTAGGTGATTTTTTGTGGTCCCATTGCCACGCTGGCCTGGATAAAACTTTCTGTTAGGCCTTTTCGTGGTGGGTCTACCAGAATAACACTTGGTTTGATGCCTTCTTTAGCCCATGTTGCCATGGCATTTTCTGCTGTATCTGCGACAAAGTGGACATTGGTGATGCCATTACGAGCAGCATTCTGTTGAGCATCTTTGACAGCTGCTTCAATCACTTCAACACCATAAACAGCTTTAACTGTTTTAGCAAATGACAAGCCAATGGTTCCAATACCTGAGTAAGCGTCAATGACGACATCATCTTCAGAAAGGTCTGAAAAGGCTATCGCCGTTTGGTAAAGTTTTTCTGCCATAACTGTATTTACTTGATAGAAAGACTGGGCAGAAATGGCAAAGTCATTTCCAAGCATACTGTCAGTAATAGTATCCTTGCCGTAAAGCGTTTTGAAGTCTTTACCAAAGATTGCATTGGTATTTTTATCGTTAATATTTTGAATAATGGACACTACTGCTGGGAAAGATTCAACAATTTTTGAAATAACTTGATCCACACGGAAAACTTTTGGTCTGGTAGTCACTAAAACCAGCATCATTTCCCCAGAATAATGACCACGGCGCACAACGATATGGCGAATAAGACCTGTTTGTTCTTTTTCGTCATACGGTTTGACATCAAAGCGACGTAATAACTCACGGGTAAAATTAATGAGACGATCAATCTCTTTATCCTGAATATAATAATCTGAAATAGGAACTAAGTCATGAGAATGTTTTCGGAAGAAGCCAGTTTCAAGCTGGCCATTAACACGTCTAACCGGAACTTGGGCTTTATTTCGATAAGCCAGAGGATTATCCATACCAATGGTTTGGTTTACCGTTACATCATTGATACCAGCAATTTTATACAGATTATCTTGCACTTGCTTTTGTTTGAATCTCAATTGGTCTTCATAAGCTAAATGACCAAAATCTGCAATACCTGTCCGTAAGTAAGTAACGTCGATAGCTTGGTTTCTCGCAGGTGATAGTTTCTGATAGGCTTCCACCTTACCAAAGCCACTGTTTTTATTCACCTTCAAGACACGCATGTCTATGATTTCTCCAGGTAGGGCATTATCCACAAAGAAAACAAAACCGTCGTGTTTAGCGACACCTGCTCCCTCATGGCTTAAGTCTGAAATGGCAACTGTAATGACATCGTTTTTTTTCAACATTGTGTTTTATTTTTTCCTTTTCTAGGGAATGCTGCTTGCTCAAAAAAAGAAGAGCAACTTTAGTTACTCTCCATTATAACACATTTTAACGCAATCCCAATTGAGATAATGTTTTCTGGTATTTGTCAAAATCAATGTAAAGGGCTTGCCCACCATACATGTCATATTCATCCACCCAATCCCCATTTTCTGGGATAGTCACGTGTTCAATACCGTTTTTACCACTTCCTAGAGCCGATACCCCATTTTTGAGAACAAAGGGGAAGGACACATTGGTGGAGGTAAGGGCATAAATTTTACCAATGGCTGCAGAGCCAGTGAAGAGTTTGGTTGGGTCTTTGATTTGAGACATGACTTCGGACATGACTTGCTGCTGTCTCACAGTCCTACCAAAGTCTCCCTCATCATCTTTACGGAAACGAGCATAGTTGAGCAAGGTTCTGCCATCCATGCGTTGTTCTCCGACTTCAATGGTCTGATTAGGGACCACACCATCTTTCATTCGTAAATCATCTGGAACTTCCACGGAGTCAACAGCAACACCGTCTACCGTAGCAAATTTGGCATCAATCTTAACCCCATTTGGGAACAGAGTATCAATGGCTTCCGCAAAAGTTTCAAAATCCACCATGACGTAATATTTAATATCGATATCAAAATTGTGTTTAAGCGTCTGACGAACAAATTCTGCTCCGTGATGATCCTCTTGTTCTCCTAGGTTAAAGGATGTATTGAGTTTGAGATCATAGGAATCACTGTCATTATAGCTATAACCTGGGATATTAACCAAGGTGTCTCGCATAAAGGACACCATTTTGATTTTCTTGTCTTTATTACCAACATTCACCACCATAATGGTGTCTGTCCGTGCTTCGGTAGAGCCTTGTGTGACCCTTTGGTCAGACCCCAAGACGAGAATATTTGTGCCATCCTTTGTATCTTTGCCGTTAAAGGCCTGCGAGACTGCTGGCTTATAAGTTGCCTTATTGCTCGAAACATCAACGACCCCTTTGAGAAACATGAAACCAACTGCCAAAATCACCAATAGCAGTAAGAAACTGAGCAGTTTAAAGAAACGCTTAATGCGACCTTTTTTATGGCGACGTCGCTTTTTAGCTTTAGGAAGAGGTTGCGCCACAGGGTATTCTTCTGTATAACCGTAGTCACCATAAGCAGGGTCTTCTTCGTAGGCTTGCCCATAAACTGGCTGCGGGGGAACCAAGGCCTTACGAGCTGCGGCTCTGGCCTGCCGTTTAGACCGTTTCTTTTCCTCTTTCGGATAAAGAGGGAGACCATTTGGCGTTAAGGAAGGGTCCTGAAGAGGTTCCTCTTCTAAGTAAGTGGCGTAAGAATCTTCCTCATAATAGGTTTTTGGGGGAAGGTAGGGGTCGGGCTGTCTGACAGGGCGCGTCGCTGACGGTGTCGGGTAAGCACGCCCAGCTTCCATTTTCGATTTTAAAAATGCAAATTCTCTTTTTTCATTCTCGCTAAGGTAACTAAGGTTCCTTAGGAGATAAAAATAACGTAATTCTTCGTGGTGACTAAGGCCACCGTTTTGGTATTTTGTCATATCAAGTCATCTCTTAGTATTACAATACAATCTATTCTTTTTAACTAACACTTCTATTATAACCTATAATGGTTATATTGTCCTCCCCCAATTTTAATACAAGCAGGCTTAGAAGGCATATTTGCTGATTCTTTAATAAAAAGAAAGAGAGGTTTTTGGTATTCCAATACCTTTTTGAATCAAAAAACAACTGACAAGTAGGCATCAGTTGTTTAATTTTTGTATGACATTTAATGAGCTTTGATTATCTCTGCTATTTCTGCTGGTGTGCGATAATCAACGGTAATCACCAAGTCTGCTAAACCTTCATAGAGAGCCATACGCTTTTGATAAAGGTGATAGAAAGCTTCTTTGGAATGCTTGCTAAAAAGAGGTCTTTGAGTTTCAGTGTCCTCTTGTAACCGTTGGTATAGGACTTCAAAAGAGGCGACTAACAAAATATTCTGGTGCCGATTGGCTGCCAATAAGCGGCGATTTTCTTTTGAAAGCACCACACCACCGCCCGTAGCAATCACAAGATTATCTGGTTCAGATAGCAAGTCTGCCAAGACTTGACTCTCAATGTTTCGAAAAGCTGTTTCACCATACTGATCAAAAAAGCTAGCAATAGGCATGCCTACGCGCTCCTCAATAATAGCATCCATATCTCTATAGTTCTGATCTAACTCCTTTGAGACAGTGCTTTTGCCCACTCCCATAAATCCCAATAAAACTTTAGTCATGACACAGCCTCTCTAAATCCTTGAAAAACATGGGGTAAGACGTCATGATAGCTTCTTCTCTATCCAGATGAACCTCCCCTTGTTTCACGAGTAAGGCTGCAATAGCTGTCATCATACCAATCCGATGATCACCAAACGTACTAGTTTGGGCCGCATGGAGCGCTGTTGGTCCCTCAATAATCATCCCATCTGCGGTCGCTTCAATAGTAGCCCCCATGCTTTTTAAGATATCAGTAACCACCTGAATACGGTCCGTCTCTTTGACCCGTAGTTCATGAGCATCTTTAATGTGGGTGACCCCTTGTGCTTGGGTTGCTAGTAAAGCAATAATAGGCAACTCATCAATTAAGCGTGGAATCAATTGACCAGAAATCGTTGTTCCTTTGAGTTGCGAATAAGCGACTCCAAGATTGGCTGATTGTGTCTGAGGATTAACCGTATCATAAGTGACCTGCCCGCCCATTTGTTCAATCACTTCTAAAATGCCTGTTCTTGTCGGATTGATACCGACATTTTCTAAAAGAATAGCCGAGCCAGGAACAATAAGGCCTGCCACCAACCAAAATGCTGCACTGGAAATATCCCCTGGAACAGTGACCTCTTGACCGATGAGTGTCTGAGGACCTGTTAACCAAATCTTTTTACCGTCAACACGTAGCTGCCCTCCAAATTGTTGAATCATGTCCTCCGTATGATTACGGGTTATTTCCTTTTCAATGACCTCTGTCGTGCCATTTGCCTGTAAGGCAGCTAATAAAATCGCTGACTTGACTTGGGCAGAAGCGACTGGAAGCGCATAGGTTATTGGATTTAACTCTCGACTTCCCTTGAGTTTGAGAGGGGGGAGATGCCAAGAACCTTCTCCTGTGATGTCAGCCCCCATTTGGCGTAAAGGCAGGACAATACGATCCATAGGACGCTTAGACAAACTATCATCTCCTGACATGGTAACCTCAAATGCTTGTCCTGCTAAGAGGCCCGCAATGAGACGCATAGAAGTTCCAGAATTGCCCATATCAAGTGTCTGATGAGGAGCAGTCAATCCTTCAAAGCCTTGCCCCTCTATTACAAGCTGATCATCCTCTTCTTCGATACGGACGCCTAAATTCCTAAAGGCTTGAATCGTGGAAAGCACATCTTCTCCTTTTAAAAGTCCTTTGACGCGTGTTTCCCCTTTAGCAATGGCCCCTAATATGACTGCCCGGTGACTAATGGACTTGTCTCCTGGAACACAAATAGTTCCCTGTAACCGCCCCACATTTGTTCGCAATTTCATCCGTTTCATCTGCCTTTCTACTTGCTAAGATCAATGATTTTCTATTCATCCTCATAAAAAATGAAGTAAGAAAGACCCTTCCTACTTCATCTCGTTTGTCAGTTTTGTTACTCTTCATCAACAGAGGAAGATGGCGATTGATCTGTGTCATTCCCTAAGGTTTTTTTGAAAATGGATACCACATCTCCGCTGCGACTTTCTAGTTTTCCTACAGACATTTCTTGATAAGTGGCATTAAAAATAGCCCCTAAAATCAAAATTCTAGCCAAGAAAATAAACCATAACATGATAATGAAAATCATCACGGAACCGAAGGTTTTGATATCTACCATTTTCTCAACATTATGTACCACATAATTACCAACCAAGTTACTCAAAAAAGTCATGACAAATGACGTGAAAATCGTACCTGGCAAAATATAGCGAATCTTTTTAATCTTGACATTTGGCAAGAGGAAATACAATAACATCAGGCCGACAAATATAATCAAGACCGTAATAGGCTGGATTAAGAGCAAGAATGCCGTCGTGATATTGTCACTTAGGTTATAGTGGTTATCTAACACCTGGATAGCTGCCTTTGAAAAGGTCGAAAAGATCAAGGCAAAGGTCAAAAGAAATAAAATAATGAGACTGGTCAAAAGTCCAACCAAGTGACCGATAAAGAAATCACGATGTTGTGAGGCTCCGTAAGCTTTATTGATGGCTTTTTGCAAGGACGTTAAACTTCGAGACATGGTCCAAAAACCTGTCAAGGTTGCAACCCCAAGCACACTTCCTGAAGGTTTTGAAAAGATATTGACCACAATTGAAGAGGCTGGTTTAAAAATATCCTTAGGCAGGTTTTGCTTCATTAAGCGTAGCAAATCAGCAATGTCAATATTAAGGTAAGGAAAAATATTGGCTGCAATAATAATCAATGGAAAAGCTGTCAAAATAAGATAGTAAGCCACAGCAATTGAAGACAAATCCATTTCGGCACTTTGAAAATGTCGCATAAAAACTTGAATGGGTTCATACTGCCACTTTGACATGACTCTATCAAAGAATTTTTTTTCTGCCATTTTAGTAAGTTCTCTCTTCTCCTTGGCTCGTTAAAATAACAGGGCCGTCTTTGGTAATGACAAATTGATGTTCATATTGACAAGACAGGCCGCCATCCAAAGTCTTATGAGCCCAACCTGTTTTCATATCCGTGTCAATTTCCCAAGTTCCTGTGTTAATCATCGGCTCCACTGTCAAGACCATTCCTTCTTTCAGACGAAGGCCTCGACCAGCTGTTCCGTAGTTTGGTACCATTGGTTCTTCATGCATGGTAGGTCCGACACCATGACCAACAAGGTCACGTACCACCCCATAACCAAAGCTTTCAGCGTACTCTTGGACAGCTGCTCCGATATCACCGATACGGTTACCAATCACGGCTTGCTCAATCCCACGGTACATCGCTTCTTTAGTGACATCCATTAATTGTTTCACTTCGTCAGATGGCGTTCCTACAGCATAAGCCCAACACGAATCCGCCAAGCCACCAGAATAAGACTCTGTCCATTTTTTCATCTCAGAAACATTATCAAAGTCTAGGGCTGAGACATCCACAACTGATTTGTCCAAAGGTTCGCTTAAAACCATGTCAACCTTAAGCAAATCCCCATCTTTAAGGATGTAGTGGCGTGGAAAGGCATGAGCCACTTCGTCATTCAACCCGCAGCAGGTAGCATACGGGTAATCCATGACATGACCATCCACTCCAATTTGTAAGGGAAGCACATTGTCTTCTTTACAACGACGACGAACGTAGGCTTCAACTTCCCACATGTCCGCACCAGGCTTGATAATATCTCTTAGCCCAATATGGATACCAGCTAGGAAGTCTCCAGCCCTATCCATAGCTTCTATTTCGCGTGCAGATTTTAATGTTATCATGTTTTATCTTTCTCCTCTAATTAATCTTGGTTGTTATTATTGCTTTAGCAATCACTTGATCATCGACAAAAACTTCGATATCAATGGTGCTGCTTCGTCTATTTTCAGTAATGATTTTAGGATATAGTTTCAATTGATCATCAATTTGAACAGCATGTAAAAAGTATATCATCATTTGTTCAATAATGATATTTTTTTGATGCTTTTTCGTTAGGACACGAACACTGATTTCCTTGAGAAATTCTGAAATGACCCCATTTGACATGTTACCAGCACTATCAATCATGGTCGGTTCAACCAAAACCTGATAATAATCAAGGGTCTCTTCAAGGCTGGAAAGCATCTGTTCACTATAGGTGTAGAGGTTACTTGGCTGGTTAGTCGGAAGGTTCTCCATTGCTTGTCTACGGGTAATCATCCCTAGTAAGATATGGTCTTCATCAACAACAGGAAGCATGTTCAAATCTTCAAAAATCATTTTTTGACTGATGTTCGCAAGACTGGTGTTAGGTTTTGCTGTGATGGGGTTTCGAGACATGATTTTAGTCACTTTAGTGGTCGGTAATTGATCTACCACATCTCGCATACTGACCACCCCGATTACTTTGGATTTGTGATCCAGAACAGGGAATCTTACCTCTCGTGTCTTTTTAATGAGGGCGTTAAATTCTTCAATCGTATTGTCCTCATAAAGACAGCCATACTCCTCAACAGGAATCATGACCTGCTCGACGGTCTTGAGGTCTGTTTTGATGCGAATATTAGACAGGGCGTGGTTAATCATGGTCGCGACTGTAAAGGTGTCATAATTAGTTACCATGACAGGAATACCTTGGCTATCCGCTGTTTCAATAACCCGTTTAGAGACTGGGAAACCACCGGTCACCAAGATGGCATTATGATTTTCCAAAGCCAGCAATTGGATATTTTCGCGGTCACCGACAATCAAAAGCCCTCCTTTAACGAGGTAGCGACGAATATTTTGCTGAGTCATAGCTCCGATTGAAAACTTGCTAAATTCATGCCCCAGACCAGCACGCCCCGCTAACACTTCCGAATCACTAATACGAGCAATTTCGGCATAGGTCAGACGGTCAATGCGAACCCGTCCTTTTTTCTCAATGCGAACCGTGCCACTTCTTGGTTTGGTTTCGACAATGCCTCGATTTTCAGCTTCTTTGATAGCGCGGTAAGCCGTGCCATCACTAACATTTAAATGATTAGAAATACTTCTAACACTCACCCGTTTCCCGATAGCGAGCTTCTCCAGATAATCCAAAATGTCTTGATGTTTACTCATGATGATCATCACCTATTCTTAATTGGTACGCTTTATAATCGCGAATCTTGTGGGTATGGCGATCACTGCCTCTAAATCGTTTGTAACAACGAAATCCTGCTTTTTCAGCCACGCGTTGACTGGCTTCATTTTCCAGATGGATGAGCAACTCCAATGTTCTAAGCCCAAAAGTTTGAAAGGCTAAAAAACTCAGCGTCTTGAGAACTTCTGTCATGATACCTTGCCCCCAGTAAGCATGATGTAAAAAATAACCAACTTCAGCACTGGCTACTTTTGCATTATACTGTTCCAGACGGATACAGCCTATCAGTTGGTGTGTCAGCTTGTCCTCAATGGCCCAAATTCCTAAAGGAGATGCCATAAACTCATGAACTAAGAGGTAGTCGCTTTCCCCTTTAGTCCTTTTTTCTGGAAAGACATAAGATAAGTGCTCAGTATCATTGACCATGGCGTAAAAAGCCGCGTGATCAGCATATTGAAAAGGCCTCAGTGCAACCTTTGGAGTGTCCAAAAAAGCAAATGCTGCCAACTGTGTCCAAATATCCATTGATGCCCTTTCCACTTTCCCTGTATTATTTTTATTATAACAAATATCGTAGAAATATTCTATAACAGTTTTTAGCTTTCTGTGAGCTTTTTAGCAAAAACTGCTATTTTCAGGACTTAGATGTCCTATCCTTTCCACCATCCTTAGAGAAATAGCTGTCAACTGTATTACTTGCGTTTTAAAAAACACAAAAAAGAGGAACCCTAGAGTTCCTCTTAAAAAGCTTTTTGTCAAAAATAATGACAATTAGTCTTCTTTACGTTTTGAAGCGACTGCCAAAGCACCCGCACCAGCCATTACTGCAAGCGCAGCTGCTGTGAAGAATGGGTTGCTTCCTTCACCAGTTGTAGGAAGAGTTTCAGCTTTCTTAGCTTCTTCTTTCTTAGCTTCTGGTTTTTTAGCGTCTTCTTTCTTAGTATCGTCTTTCTTAGCGCCATCTTTAGCAATTGGAGTTGCAGGAGTTAACGGAACAAGAGGGATACTTGCTTCTGGTTTTTTAGCGTCTTCTTTCTTAGTATCGTCTTTCTTAGCGTCATCTTTAGCAATTGGAGTTGCAGGAGTTAACGGAACAAGAGGGATACTTGCTTCTGGTTTTTCTGGTTCAGTTGGTGCATCACCAGGAACTTCAGTAACCATTTCAGTTACCGTAAAGGTCTTAGTCGCATCATCGTAAGACCATTCACCATCAACATTGTTAGCTGTTGCGTATTGTTTGAATTCTTTTTCTGCAGTTGCTGCATCTACTGCTTTAGTAGTTGTCTCACCTGAGAAGCTGTTACCTTTAACAACAAGTTTGTAAGTTGTCAAGGCTGGTGTTAATTCAGGTGCATCGATCACTTCTGGTTTTTCAGTAACTGTAAATGTCTTAGTTGCATCGTCGTAAGACCATTCACCATTAACATTGTTATCTGTTGCGTATTGTTTGAATTCTTTTTCTGCAGTTGCTGCATCTACTGCTTTAGTAGTTGTTTCTCCCGAGAAGCTGTTACCTTTAACAACAAGTTTGTAGGTTGTCAAGGCTGGTGTCAAATCGATTCCATCCACCATTTCTGGTTTTGCTGCTATGATTTCCTCTTTAAGTGCATTTACACCTTCAACAGTTTTGGCATTGTTGATTAGGTTCTTGTAATAGTCACTTACTCCATATTTGTCAAGTTCTCTGTTAGCTAAGACTTTAGCTTCAGCTAATTCAATTGATTTAACAGTATCTTCAGCAGGTGTTTGTGATTTCAAGAAATCAGATAAGCCATCTGTTGCTTCTGAAATACGCACTTTCTTCGCTGATTCAACAACTTGTGCTTGAAGGTCTTTTACGCCTTCAACAGTTTTGGCATTGTTGATTAGATTCTTGTAATAGTCACTTACTCCATATTTGTTGAATTCTTTAAGGGCATCTGCTTTGGCTTTTGCTAGGGCATCTGCTGCTGCCGCTGCTTCCCAAGCTGCTGCCCCAGCATTTTCAGCTGCCGCTGCTGCCACAGTATCGGCTACCGCTGCTGCTGTCAAATCAGCTGTAGCACTCTCTTCATTACGCAAAGCCAGTTTTGTCTCTGAATTCCCCAGAAGATTAGTTAATTCACCACCATTACGAATAATTGGGGTATCTTCGATTGGTGAGTCAACAGCGAATACCGTTGATCCCACTAAAAACGCAGCTGATACGGATGCTAATCCAAACGCTGACTTACGTAAAAAGTATTTTACTTTTTTTTCTTTTTCCATTGCTTTCTCCTTTTTTAATTTAATATGCCAGCACATATTAAAAAGCCGAAAAATTTGAAACTACGATTTAATAATTTCACCTTTTATTATACAACTTAATAAAATTAAATCAAGGATTTCATTTAATTTTTCTATCAATTTTTGTTGAATTAATAAAATTAAGGAATCATTACAAATAAATATCTTATCATCGCCTCATCAATTTAGCTTTATGTCTATTTAATTAGTATAAAAATGACTTTCTATGATTTTTCAACAATTATTTTCTTCTTTAAGAAAACGAGACTTTTTAAAAATGAGATTTTCTATCTATAGTACTATTTATTTCATTTATAGTAGGAATTCTCTTTTTGTACTAAAAAAACGTTAGGAGATGAAGCCCTAACGTCAGTCACAATATTCTTTTCTACTACTTAATAACGGTTTTTCTTAACTTCTCATAAGGAAAATAAGGTTAAGGTCGCTGTGACTGTTAGTACTCTCGCCACAAGTGCGTGTCAATAAGACCACAGAAAGCATCTACTGGTGAAACACCGGTGAAGTTGGATTCGCCAGCCAATTTCTCCACCAAGGCTTTCATGGTATTGTCCTTACCATCGTAAGCATTGATATAAGTCCCTACTTGTGGCATGTCTGCTAGGGCAAAGGCATGCTGAACTGACACCACAATGGTTGGGATTTCATGCACATAAAATGGCTGATCTGGTGTCCCCTTGGCTGCTGGCCAGACAATACGCTGAACTGTTCCACCAGAGTTGACATCAACAAGGTTAAGGATTAAATCGTAATGGTCTGTCAAATTGGAAATCGGTTGTTTTTGGGCATAAACATTGGCAATGGCTGCGGCACGTTCACTTTCTGGCAATTGCATGATACGTTCTTCCGTTGACTCCCACACTGTGACGTCATGACCACGCGCTTCTAGCAATTCTTTGACCACATCGGATGCTCGTTTTTTCTGACCTGCAATCATCGCACCAAAACCACCTTTGTGACCTTCTACATTGACAATCAAAATGCGTTTGTAGCGTTCAGGCGTGACTGGGATAATATCCTTTTGCTTATCTTTCACAAGAGTAATGGCTTTGTCAGCTACCTCGTCTGCAATGGCTTGCGATTCTTTGGTATTAATCAGTGTCATCGCTTCTTCTTTTGGTAGCATAATCTCTTCACGACGACCTTCATACAAATGAAGTCCTAGACGTGCTTTCAAGCCAAGCGTACGGCGAAGGGCATCATGGAGGCGTTCTTCTGTCAAAATGCCAGCCTCATAGCCTTCTTTCATCCATTGCAAATCTTCATCTGGATCATTAAAGAATAAGAAGAGGTCACAGCCCGCTTCCACAGCCGTTGGTAGCATCAAACGACGTGGCATAGAAGCTGTCATGGCAACCATGTGAGAAGCATCTGTGACAATAGCGCCATTGTAACCAAGCTCCCCGCGCAGCAATTCATCCAACAACGTTTTGTTGAGCGAAGCTGGTAGCATGTCATCCAACTCACGTTCAGGATACAACTCTTTCTCAACATTTGGCAAATGGATATGACCTGCCATAATACCAGGAAGACCAGCTTCAGCTAGTTCACCATAAATACGACCGAAGGTAGACATCCACTCGTCTTTTGTCATCGGGTTTGATGCAAAGGAGAGGTGATGGTCACGTTCATCAATCCCGTCACCTGGGAAATGTTTGGCAAATGGCATAATGCCATGCTCCATAATCCCTCTCATGTACTCTTTAGACAAGGTAATGATTTGGTCCACGTTTGAACCCCAGTTACGGCTAGCGATAATTGGGTTGCGCCAGTTGCGTGTCAGGTCAACAATAGGAGCAAAGGAAGCGTTACAGCCAACTGCTGCTGCTTCAATCCCTGCAATGCGCCCCATTTCGTAAGCGTACTTTGGATCATTTGTTGCGGCAACCTTAATCTCGTCCCCAACCTTTGTACCATCATTAACTGCGCCATCGCCACCTGCTTCGGTGTTAGCAGCAATTAAGAGTGGAATTTTTGATTTGGTTTGTAAGATGTAGTTTTGTTCCCAAACTTCGTCGGCCATGCCTTTATTGTAGCGAACCGCCGCAATTTTATAATCATTAAGCACTTGGGTCAAATACTCTTCGGTACGACTAGCTCCCATGTTAACAAATAACTGTCCAATTTTCTCCTCCAAGGACATGGAGGCAATGGTTTCTTCTACCCAAGCGATGGCTTGGTCATCAAGGTGATAAGGTTTTTTGCGTAAATCTACTAAATGTGTCATTTCTTTTCCTTTCAAGAGGGCTTCGGTTTTTTAATACCTTCTTACCAAATTCCTCTACTTACTTCTTTTCTCATCCTTTTGGACTAGTCAAGCTAATTAGTAGCTCTGCTATTGATCTAATCTAAGTTATGCCAGAAGGTTTCTTTCAAGCTATTAAAATCTAGGTCAGACAGTTCTCCTGTGACAAAGGCATCTGCCACAGCTTCTTTTAAGTCAGCCCAAGATTGCGCCTCTTTGCCGACTAATATAGGGAAGAAAGCCACTTGATTTTGCTCTGCTGCGGCCAAATCTCCTGGAGAATCGCCAACCATCATGAGGCGTTCTTTTTGATACCCTTTTTGAAGAAGCTCTGCGATAACATCCTCTTTTTTACCACGATCTTGGCAATACAAGTCATCAACATGTGCCATTAGTCCTTGATCGTGCCACTCTTCTTCGACAGCTTCCTTATTGGCTGAACTCACAACGAATACTTTCCCTAGCTGATGCAATTTCTCAAGACCTGATATAGCTCCTGGAAAAGCCAACGCCTCACCTTCATAAGCTTTGATTTGACGGTTCACTTCATTAGACCAATCCAAAGCTTTTTGAAGGTCATCACTAGCTTCTTTAGCAAGCTCTGCTTCCAGTGAAGCATTGGAGAGAGATTTGGTGTTGGCAACCCAATCTTTCAAACGGTCAATGCCTTTTAATCCTGCATAGTCAAGTCCCATGACAAGCCCAACAAAACGATTAACCCCACGCGTGCGTGAGTACAGGTTAACACGGTCCCATTCTTTTAAAAATGCTTCTCTATTTGTCACCCCAAACACATCTGCAGCAATTGGACCAAAGAATAGCTGATGCTTATAGGTCATCGTATCCATCGCACAGCCATCTGAGTCTACGCAGAAGACAAAAGCTTCCTTTTTAGTCGTCATGTTTTCCTCCAATTAATTGTAATTCATCTGATGATTTTATTGTAACATAGCCAGAAAACGCTGTCAATCAGAAAACTAACATTAGGTTCATTTTTCTTGTTATCCTTTATTTTAAAATGGATATCCAAGTTGTTGCCAAATTATTCTCTCTTAACGATCATTCTAACGTTCACCAAGTCATCATATCACTTATGATGATAGCAACTAGCCCCTAAACAAAAACTCACCCAAGGCATCACATTTTCTTGAGTGAGTTAGTTACTAAGGATTAAACGCCAGAGTAAGCTGCAAAGCCTCCATCAATCGGGAGAACAACGCCGTTAACGAAGCTTGCTGATTGTTCATCAGCTAGGAAGAAGAGACCTCCAATCAATTCTTCTGCTTCTCCGAAACGTCCCATTGGCGTATTGTTAAGGATTTTTTCAGCACGTGCTGTTGGTTGCCCCTCTTCAGTGAACAAAAGGCCACGGTTTTGGTTGGTCACCAAGAAACCTGGGGCGATAGCATTACAACGGATTCCCACTTTTGAGAAGTGAACAGCCAACCATTGCGTAAAGTTGGAAATAGCTGCCTTAGCTCCTGAATAAGCTGGGATTTTTGTCAATGGTGTGAAAGCATTCATTGATGAAATGTTAATGATGTTAGCCCCTTTTCGCCCAACCATGTCTTGAGCGAAAACTTGCGTAGGAAGCAATGTTCCTAGGTAGTTCAAGTTAAAGACAAAACTAATTCCCGCTTCATCTAAATCAAAGAAAGTTTTGGTCTCTTCAGGCAAACCAACCTCATGAAATTCATTATCAGTAGTCGCTTTTGGACTATTTCCACCAGCTCCATTGACCAAAATGTCTGCTGGACCAAAATCAGCTAAAACAGCCTGACGTACCTCTTCTAAATTCTCTTTTGAGAGGACATTTGCTTTGTAAGCTTTAGCCACACCACCTCCTGCTTCAATCTCAGTGACAAAAGCTTGTGCTGCTTCTTGGTTCAAATCTAAAAGAGCTACCTTGGCACCTGCTTTAGCAAACTCTTTGGCCATGTAGCCGCAAAGCACGCCACCAGCACCTGTTACAATCACAACCTTATCTTTAAAATCAATTACTCTAGTCATGTTATTCCTCTTTCTTATTTGTCGCCAACTGTTTTGACAGTAATGCCAAAGTCTGGTGTCTTACCAGCGGCACGCATATTGGCCTCATAAAGACCATTAAAGTAAGTAGCTCCCAAAGCACGGTCATATAGGCCATAACCAGGTGTTTTGGTTTGATCTCCCCAGATACGACGACCATGGTCTGGACGAAGAGCCCCTTTCCAATCATAGTCAACCAATAATTTGACAACAGCATTCATGTCAATATCACCAGCTTGTGACAGGTGTGCTGTTTCTTGGAAGCCCCAAGCGCCGGCTGTCACGTTACGCGTGTGCATAAAGTTGATACGGTTACGTTTAAGAGCGTACTCAGTCATGGCAATCACATCATTTTTAGGATCAGAAGCATACGACCCTACACACATGGTAATCCCATTGTTTGGAGAATCATAGAGATTCAAGAAGCGCTCAACAGCATCTTGACCTGTTATAATACGTGGCAAACCAAAGATACCATATGGCGGGTCATCAGGGTGGATCGCCATTTTCACACCAGCTGCTTCTGCGGTTGGCATAATAGCTTTGATGAAGTAGTCTAGATTTGCCCATAAATCTTCTTCAGAGATATTGTTGCGGTAATTCTCGATGATGGCTTTCATTTCTTCCTTAGAATAAGAAGAATCCCAACCTGGTAGATTCAAATCGTCAGCTACTGGATCAACACCCTCTAAATCAGCTTTTAAGAAAGCAAGCGATGTGGATCCGTCCGGTAGTGGATGGTTAAGATCTGAACGTGTCCAGTCAAAAACTGGCATAAAGTTGTAACAAACCACCGGAATACCTGCTTTACCAACGTTGATAATAGAGGTTTTATAGTTTTCAATCAATGCATCACGCGTTGGCTTGCCTTGTTTGATGTCTTCATGAACTGGGATAGATTCAATAACTGAAATCTCTAAACCAGCATCTTCGACCATTTTCTTCAAAGCAAGAATGTTCTCAAGTGGCCAAGCTTGACCAACCGGAACATCATAAATTGCCGTAACAATTCCCTGCATGCCTGGGATGGCTTTGATTTCTTCTAAGCTGACTGGGTCATGTTTCCCATACCAGCGAAATGACATTTTCATATACAATTACCTAGAGCTGATAGGCTCCCTTTTCCTTTCATTTCCACACGATTTTCATTTATTGAGAAGGCTGCGCTTCTCTATTGATACAGTTTTAATTAAAATAGCGAACAGCGTTGTCGTAAGCGATGTCTTTAGCCATCTGACCAATGGCTTGATAATCTTCTGGGACTTCCCCTTCTTCAATCCATTCCCCTAAGTAGTTAGCTAAAATACGTCTGAAGTAATCATGGCGTTGATAAGACAAGAAGGAACGAGAATCCGTTAACATGCCTACAAAATTAGCAAGCATTCCTTGTTCAGCAAGAGCATTCATCTGGCTAATCATTCCAAGTTTGGTATCTGCAAACCACCAGCCTGCTCCAAATTGAAGGTAACTTGCCACACCGGCTTCATTGGCTTGGAAATTAGCCAAAGTGTTAGCTACTGCAATATTGTAACTTGGGTTTAAGTTATACCAAATCATTTTTGGTAGGCTATCCATCTGCACCAAGTTATCCAACAAGCGGTTCATATTAATCGTTAAAGCTGCTTGGTCTCCTAGAGAATCCACCCCTACATCTGCTCCTAAACGTTTGAAAATACCAGAATGGTTGTTGCGCAGAGCACCAAAATGAACTTGGGTTACAAAACCATATTGCTTGTACAATCGACAAAGGTCTGCAAAAACAGCAGTCTGCCATTGGTTGATGTCAAGCTGGCTTGGTGTATCACCCGCTAGCACCTTGGCCATAATCTGATTTAAAGCTTCTGGTGTAGCCTTTTCAAAAACAATTTCTGTAAAGCTGATATCACTTGCCTTGCAGCCTTTTTCAGCAAAGTAAGCAATCCGTTTCTCCATGGCTGCCATAAACGTCTTAAAGTCTGTAATGTGGCTGCCAGTTGAAGTTCCTAAACGCTCCACAAACTGGGCAAAATTGCGGTGCTCAACAAAAGCCTCATCTGGTCTAAAGGTTGGTGCTACAATTGTCTCAAAAGTGCTATCGTCCGCAAGTTGTTGATGCCATTCGAGGTCATCAAGAGGGTGATCAGTAGTTCCAATAAAAGTCACCTTGCTGTCTGCAATTAATTTGCGCGGGCTAATCTTATGGTCAACCAGATAAGCATTCAAGCGATGGTAAATCTCCTCCGCATTGTCCTGTGTCAACAGCTCTTCCACACCAAAAACATTTTTCAACTCCATAGCTGACCAATGATAAACAGGGTTACCGTAGGAACGTTCTAAGGTTCTTGCAAAAGCTTTAAATTTATCAAGTTTAGACGCTGAACCAGTGATTTCTTCTTCTGAGATGCCATTAGCACGCATCAATCGCCACTTGTAGTGATCCCCGCCTAACCATAAGTCAACAATATTGTCATAGACCTTATCTTCAAAAATCTCTTTTGGGTCTAAGTGACAGTGATAGTCAAAAATCGGTTGATCTTGAATCTGTTGATACAGTTTTTTAGCAGCTTCATTTTTTAACATAAAGTTCGCATCGTTAAATGTCATGTTCGTCTCCTCTGTGATAACTTCCACACTTAGTCAAGGGCTGATACAAATGATTGCGCAATCCGAGTAACGCTGTCATAACCCTCTGTCGCCACCTTGCTAGCAAGGGCGGAACCAACACCTACAGCGACTGCTCCAGCATTTTTCCACTCTTTCACGTTATCAACCGAAACCCCTCCAGAAGGCATCAAATCAACCTCAGGGATTGGACCGTGAATATCTTTGATAAAACCTGGGCCAACAACCCCTCCTGGGAAAACCTTAATAATAGGACAAGAAGCATTCATGGCAGTCACAATTTCAGTTGCTGTGGCGCAACCTGGGAAGTAAAGATTGCCTTCTTGGTTAGCAATGTCAGCAATTTCTTTGGAGAAATGCGGACTTACTAAGAATTTGGCACCTGCTTCAATCGCTTCTTTTGCGAGTTCAGTAGTCATTACCGTACCAGCTCCAATAACAACACTTGTGTCATCTTTAAAGTCATCTGATAATTTGCTAATGACCTCAGAAGCATTTGGAGTGGAGTAAGTAATTTCAATATTACGAATTCCACCTAAAACCGCATGTTTAGCGATTTCAATCGCATCTTCTGCGGTTTTTCCACGCACAACAGCGAAAAAGTAATTCTCTTTTAATTGGGTTAACATCCGTTTTTCCTCCTCTATGAAACCGTTATCTTGTTATTATTATACAAATCGTCTGATGACTTGTCAAGAAAAAAGTCTAAAAAAACAGCAATTCTCACAATTGCTGTTTGTTCTTCGCCGATATTTTATTAAGGCAAGAAAGCCGTTCGTTTTACGGTCATAATATGTAAAAGCATAGCATCATGCGCTGCGATAGGGTTTCTCTCCTTAATAGCTGTCAAAATGTCGCGATGGGCTTGTAGGGAATCTTCTTTCATCTGACGATTTGTGTAGTTAGCATTTATCAGATGAATTGACTTGTTAATAACAGGTAATAAACTGTCCATCGCAATATTACCACTAAATTTGGCCATCATCGAATGGAAGGTCACATCTAACTGTAAATGCTTAGGATCACCCGCTGTTACAGCTTCTTCAATCTCTACGACAATCTTTTCAAGCTCTTTAATCTCTTTCGGTGTCGCATGCTGAGCAGCTAAGGCAGCAATCCGGGGTTCTAATAACAACCGTAATTCAAACAAATCTGCTGTCAATTTTGCCGTGTCTTTCACCAATGAAAAACCAAGCGGGTCTTCTGATACCCCTTTTTTAGAACTCACATAGGTTCCAGAACCCTGTCTCACTTCTAAGACATTGCGGGTTGCTAAACTTCTGACAGCCTCTCGGATAGTGCTACGTCCTACATCCAAGTCTTGAGCTAATTCGTACTCATTAGGGAGCTTAGCCCCTACGTCATATCCACGTTCTAAAATAAGCTGTAATAAACGTTCTGCTGTTTTTTCAACTAATGGTCTAGCCATCGTATCGTCCTCTTCCTGTTTCTACTGTCTCCTATTTTACACTATTTTTTCTTGTAATTGTAGTTAGGAATAGCTGTCCAACGTTTTTTAAATTCTCTGACCACTTGTTTAGGCTGACGGTTCCGCGAGAAGAGTCCTTTATGGTTACCTTGCACACGGAAAATCATTAAATTGGTCTCAAAGTCTGCAAAATTCCAAACTTGTTCACCAACAAGGTTAGGAATCTCATCAAAAACCCCATGCGTCATCGCATAAAAATCACATTGGAATTCTTCCGTATACGGAATATCCCACATCGAATGCAAGCCAGGCAAGGTATCTGCCCCATACTCAGTCATCAAAATGGGTTTGTCTGGGAACTTGCTCTGCCATTCTAACAATTCCTTGCGTAGGCCAGCTTCTCCCTTAGCCAGATCACCATGATCCACATACCAAGCGTAATAACGGTTCAAACAAATCACATCGACCAAATCCATAACTTCATCTCGGTCTGGTGTTGCCATTAAAATATTGACCAATGTCACTGGACGTTTTTGTGGGTCCAATTCTTTGTAGAGAGCCACCAGTGGTTCAAAATAGTCATGCGCTCCCGCTTCATGGCTTGCAGGTTCATTGGCCACTACCCACATGACAACAGATGGGTGATTTTTATCGCGTTTCACCAATTCTTGGATAGCCTGTTCGTGTGCTTCTTTTGTTTCCATCACAGACCAAGTTCCCATATCTTTAGGTGTTAAATCAAGGGAAGCCGTGAAATTTTGGAATAAACCAACCGCTGGAATTTCGTCAATCACCAAAATCCCCATACGGTCTGCAAGGCGCATCATTTCTTCAGAGTAAGGGTAATGTGAGGTACGGAACGAATTAGCGCCAATCTCTTTCAACAAGTTCATATCCATCAAGTTAGCCGCTTCATTGAGACCACGACCATTGATAAAGGTATCTTCGTGTTTGCCAAAACCTTTAAAGTAAACAGGTTTACGATTGACAAAGAAGTGACCATCCGCTACATGTACACTACGCACTCCGAAAGGTTCTTCATAAGTATCAACAATTTGACCATCTACACTAATCTCAATACGAGCTGTGTAAAGGTAAGCATCCAGGACTTCCCAGAGATGCACGCAATCAAGTTTGATATGGCCGTCGTTCGTTTGACCAACGACTTGACGCTCCTCATCAAGGATAGTCACCTGAATCGCATCAACAGCCGCTGACGTTTCAACAGCAATGGAAAGGTCTGCTGTTTTCAAATCATCTGATAAATCACTGGTAATGGTAATATCTGAAATGTGGGTTTTAGGACGCACCACTAATTTGACTGGACGATGAATGCCCGCATAGTTAAAGAAATCGAAGTTTTCTTTGACCACTTTTTTCATGCTGCCATCTTCTTGACGTTCTTCGCTATAATTGCCCACAGGAAGTGTACTGTAATCTAAAATATTGTTGGCACGGACAGAAATTCTGATCTGATGGTCCTGGTAAAGTTCCTCTGGCACCACGACTTCAAAAGGAGTAAACCCTCCCTTATGAGAAGCCAGCTCACGCCCATTAACATACACGGTAGCATTGTGAGTCACTGAGCCAAAACGTAAGACCAATTCATCATCTTTAGCTAACTTTGGAAGATCAACCAAACGCTCATACCAAAAATCACCGATATAATTGCGTTTATCCTTATCGACCACCACATCATTAAAAGAAGTCGGCACAACCATAACGTCTTCTGTTGACAAACTGTCTTCTGGGTTATGGTCTCCTAATTTGAATTGCCACAAGCCACTAAGGTCATATAAACTTCTTGTTTTGGTTAAAGTTGGGTATAGCATCTTTTTCTCCTTTTTCTCATTGTTAACGTTTAATCTCATGCGATGCATCAGTTATTAAATAATCAATATCTGCTGGCGTAATAATATTGCTGTCGCCCTCAATCGTGTGTTTGAATTTAAAACTCGCCATTGCAATGGCTAAGGCCTTGTCAGGCGCTTCATTTTGTAGCATGCCATGAATCAAGCCAGCAGTGAAAGCATCTCCAGTACCAACACGGTCCAACACCTGAATGCCAGACTTGTCTGTCTGGTAAAGATTACCATCTTGATATAAATAACCTTTCAAGAGGTATTCATTGGTATGCCCCATTTCCCTTTGGGTAAAAGCAAAGCTAGTCACACCGTAAGTTTTTGCCAACTTAGAAAGAACGTTTTCCAATAATGCTTGATTTTCATACGGTCGACTCAATCCCAATTGGTCTTTCAAATCTTTTTCCCCATCGCCTGCTAAAACCAAGGGTTCAATTCCAATACAAACATCTGCCAAAGCCACTAAAGGGGACAATAATTCTCTAGCCTCTTGAAAAGAGTCCCAAAGGCTGGCCCTAAAGTTTAAATCAAAGGAGACCTTTAATCCTTCTGTTTTTGCCTTTGTCATCAGATAATGGGTCAAGTGATAAAGCTTATCGGTCAGAGCCGGGGTAATACCAGACACATGAAACCAATCAGCCCCCGCAAAGACATCTGCTAACTCATAATCAGCTAACTGCGATTCCCAAAAAGCAGAATATTTTCGGTCATAGGTCACGCGACTAGCCCGTAAGGAAAACCCTTTTTGATAGTAATAAATCCCCAAACGTTGACCTTTTTCAATAATATAATCTTGACTGATTTGACGAGAAAAAAGAAAGGTCTTTGTCATTCGTCCCAAATCATTGGCTGGTATTGCTGAGATAAGAGAGACCTTATGCCCTAACTGCGCCAACGTTGACAAAACATTTAATTCCGACCCACCAAATTGACATTCCAGGCTGGTTGCCTGAGTTAGGGTCTGGTACTGCGGCGGTGATAATCGTAACAAAATTTCGCCTAAAGAAACAACTGTTTTCACTCAAAACCTCCTCTACTAATGATGATAAGGACATTATACCTGATTGTAGTGACTTTTTAAAAACCTAGGCAAAGAGTCCTCCGATGACTAAAAATCACTTTTTCTCTAAGTTAAAAGAGTTGAGCACATCTTGCCCAACTCCTTCCAAACGACTAATCTTTATCAACTGGATATTTCGTTACATCAACGTAGTCCATATCTGACAATGGCACATTGCGAGCGATATCCTTCACGCGTTCTTTTGAACTTGCAGCTTTCATGACTTGAATTTTCTCTTGGATACGAACCATTTCTTCTTTATCCAGTTTGTAAAATCTCATCAAGAACAAGGCGACTGACAAGGCGACAAACGGAATACCAACTAAAAGAATAATAGTTGCCATTTTAAGTTCTGGTGTTAATGGTGTTTCCATTGTTGGGAAAGCTTTGGCAAAACCAATCGTTGCCAGAACAGCTCCAACAACCATCGGTGCAAATGAAGAAGCAATAGAGTCTGTCAATGAGAAGATTGTTCCAATCATCCCTGACACATAACGACCTGATTCAGATGTTTCATAGTCTGAAATATCTGCCCCCATTGTTAACACCAAACCAGCCGGTGCTTGAGTAATGTAACGAGCCAACATGTAAGTAATGATAAAGCAGATAGTGTAAAGGTTAATGTTACTTAAACTCAAATCACCAACTTTACCAAAGTAAAGGACAACCCCAAAGGCAGCTAAGGCAATCAAACCAAATTGAAGTGACGCCACATATGAGAAACGAAGACCTTTTTTACGAGCAACACTTGAAATCAAAATGTTAATCAAAACACCTGGAATCACAAAAAGTAGTGAGAATTGACCTGACAAGGCATAGTTACCAAACACAATACCGTAAAGCATAACCATGACAACTGAGTCTCCAAAGAATTGCACGCTAAACTTAACGAGTGCTGCTGCAATTGACAAGACTTGAAGAGGTTTGTTGCCTTTAATGACTTTCATGTAGTCTTTTAATTCTGTTTTTTGAGTATTTTCACCAAGACCGAAGTATTCTTTGTTGTCTTTAGACCAGATACCGATAACAGCCAATAATCCTAAAATAGCTGAAATAACGATTGTTCCATAGATAAGCACATTGAAGAATTCCAACGTGAAGTTACCAAATTTAGGAACCAAGAATCCTGAAACCACAAACTGTCCACCAGTCATCAAGGTTGTTAACATGACAGCATCCACAATGTTGAAAATGGGACGTTGTTTTGGATCATTCGTCAAGGCAGTTTGACCTGCTTTTGTGATGGTTTGTTGCATGGAATAACCAATTTTGTGAACAATCAATACCAAAATAAAGAGTGGGAAGCGCATCCCTTCGCTAACATTATTTAAAGCAAGTAATAGAATAAGCGATAGAGCCGTAATAATATTACCAGCAATTAAAATTGGGCGGTATTTCCCAAACTTAGTATCTGTTTTATCAATCATGATACCGATAGCTGGGTCAATAAAACCATCAAAGATACGAATATAACCCATGATTTGGCTAACAAAGATAGCTGCTAGCCCAAGAACACCTGTTGAAAAATAGGTGATAAACATGAAAGCAAATAGGTAAATGTTGGTAGATGTATTATTCAAGGCAAATAATACCAGTTGCCAAACTTTAGCTCGGTTATAGGTAACTTCCTCAACCCTTTGATCAATCGTTTTCTCCATCAGAGAAATCCCCCTTATATCCTAACACTTCACTTGAAAGCGTTTTTATTTTTCTACATGTTTATCTTACTATTCATCTGATGATTTGTCAACACAATTTTAGTGATTTTTCGTCCTTTTTTTGAAAATAAGCTATATTTTAAGATTTAAAGTAAAATTCATCTGATAATTAATCACTAATCAAATATAGTCATCAGACAATTGAGCAACCTTCAATAAAATGATTCCTGATGTGAAAAAAACTAATAAGTGGCAATTTAACCCTCAATAAGGGACTATTCCTTAACTTTCAGACCTCTCAATATAAGTTGTTTCGTCAAAAAAAAAGAGAAGCCACTAGCTTCTCTTAGTCTTCGATTAATTGGATGTCCGCTCCTAATGCTGTCAATTTCGCAATAATATTAGCGTAACCTCTCAAGATAAACTCAATATTTGTGATCTCTGTTTTGCCTTCAGCCATCAAACCAGCTGTTACAAGAGCAGCTCCTGCTCGTAAATCAGTTGCCTTGACTTGAGTTCCTGTCAATTGAGTTGGCCCTTGATAGACAATTTTACCACCAAGAACAGAAATATCAGCTCCCATACGCGCTAATTCTGGGACATGATTGATTCGTTTTTCGTAAATGGTATCAATAATACTGCCGCGCCCTTGGGTTTTTAACAATAGCGGAGTCAAAGGTTGTTGTAAATCTGTAGCAAAACCTGGATAAGGGGATGTTTTAAGGGTAACCGCTTTAAGATGATCTTGTTTTTCAACAAAGATAGCATCTTCTTCCACAGTCATTCTAACACCCATCTCTTCTAACTTGGCAATAAAACTTTCCAAGTGCTCATAGAGAACATTCGTTACCTTGACACCTTCTCCAATAGCTGCCGCTAAGGCAATATAAGTTCCTGCTTCAATACGATCTGGAATGACTTGATGTCTCGTTCCGTGAAGTTTGTCTACCCCTTGAATAGTAATGATATCTGTCCCTGCACCACGAATATGAGCCCCCATATTATTCAAAAGGGTTGCCACATCAATGATCTCAGGTTCACGCGCAGCATTTTCGATGACTGTTTTACCATCCGCTTTTGCAGCCGCAATCATTGTGTTAATGGTTGCACCAACACTAACCGTATCCATATAAATATGAGCCCCATGAATCTTATGACCATTTGTAGACAAATTCATGTTTTGACCTTCGTAAGAAACCGTAGCTCCCATTGCTTCAAAAGCCTTTAAATGAAGATCAATCGGTCTTGGACCCAAATCACAGCCACCTGGCAAGCCAACAACAGCTTGTCCAAAACGTCCCAACAGACTACCATAAAAATAATACGATGCTCGAAGGCTATTGATTTTGCCATAAGGCATTGGAATATCTTGTACCCCTCTAGGGTCGATTTCTAAAGTGTCACCATGATAGTTAACCTTAGCACCCATTAGTTCCATGATTTCAATCAAACTATCAACATCACTAATAGCAGGAACACCGTCTAAGGTTACAATATCATCTGCCAAGATAATGGCTGGGATAAGGGCAACAACACTATTTTTTGCTCCTGAGACAGCCACTTCCCCGGACAAGGCTTTTCCGCCATTAATAACAATTTTACGCATACATCCAAAACTTTCTTATACTAGAATTCAACCTTTTTATTTTATCACAAATCATGTTACCTGACAAATACTGACGTCTAAATTTTTAATCTTTTCTTAGAAAGAGTCCTCAATTCCCTTTTTGAACTACAAAAAACAGGAATAACTAATGATAGCTACCCCTGCTTTTTCAACTTCTATCAACAATTAAGATAAGGTTTTAACAAGCTCTGTTAACGCTTCAACTTTATCTAAACGTTCCCATGGCAAATCAATATCAGTTCTTCCCATATGACCATAGGCAGCCGTTTGTTTGTAAATCGGACGTTTTAAATCTAGCATCTGAATAATACCCGCTGGGCGCAAATCAAAGACCTGACGAACAGCAGCTTCTAAAATTCCTTCTGACACTGTAGACGTTCCAAACGTATCCACACGGACAGAAACAGGCTGAGCAACTCCAATCGCATAAGCTAGTTGGACTTCAGCTTTCGTCGCAAGACCTGCTGCAACAAGGTTCTTAGCAATATAGCGTGCTGCGTAAGAAGCCGAACGGTCTACTTTTGTCGCATCCTTACCTGAAAAAGCTCCGCCACCGTGACGAGAGTAACCACCATAAGTATCCACAATAATCTTACGGCCGGTCAACCCAGAATCTCCTTGCGGACCTCCAATAACAAAACGACCTGTTGGGTTAATGAAGAATTTTGTGTCGTCATCTAAATAGTGGGCTGGGATAACAGCCTTGATCACTTTTTCAATCACATCCTGACGAATTTGCTCATTGGTTGCCTCTGGATTGTGTTGTGTTGAGATGACCACAGTATCTACACGGACAGGTTTATCCTGTTCATCGTATTCAACCGTAACCTGTGACTTAGCATCAGGACGTAAATAACTGATTTCTCCTGACTTGCGTAACTCCGCCAAGCGACGCACCAATTGGTGGGATAAGGAAATTGGTAACGGCATCAATTCTGGGGTTTCATTGATGGCAAAACCAAACATGAGCCCTTGGTCACCTGCACCAATATGGCTAAGGTCATCAGTATCACCTTCTCTGCTTTCAAGAGCTTCGTTAACCCCTTGAGCAATATCTCCTGATTGTTCTACAAGAGATGGGTGTACTCCCACTGATTCTGCTGAAAAGCCGTATTCTGCTTCGGTGTAACCAATTTCTGCAATGGTGTCACGAACCACACGGTTAATATCAACATAAGCAGTTGTTGAGATTTCTCCAAAAACATGAACAGAACCAGTATAAACACAGGTTTCTGCTGCTACATGGGCTTCTGGATCTTCTGCTAAAATGGCATCTAAAATAGCATCTGAAATTTGGTCTGCAATCTTATCTGGATGCCCCTCAGATACGGATTCAGACGTGAAAAGTTTACGTTCTGACATAAAAATGTCCCCCCTATAAATGTATTGTCTCAAAAAGAGATGATGACTGTTCGTTCCATAAAGGTTCAGATGACACCGATATTATGACATAGTATAGAAGTCATCCATCAAACCAACAAGTCATTTAGGTAGACCAATTGACGTGTCTACCATGCCTATTATCTGACCTTGGTCATCAATAGGTGTAGCGAGTTACAAAGAATCCAACCAGCATGGTTCCCCATGCCTCTTGCAATCAAACTAGTGATCAACGCTCCTACACCCGATCATATCAGTTGTTTCGGAATGACTAACACTAATACAATAGCCAGATAGGTTGTCTTATCGGGACTCAATAACAATCTATTATAACATGTTTTAGCTTTTTACGTGCCATACATTTCACATATTCTTCTATTTATTTGTAAAACCCCTCAAGATAGCTTGAGGGGTTCTTAAATAAGTAAACGAGGCACATCATCATTGCCTTATGATGACTATATTTTAAGGAAGCTTAGTGAGCGTGATGGTGCGCTTCGTCAGTTTTTTCCTCACCTTCATGCTCATGCTCCTGGTCATGATGGTCTTCATGCTCGTGTGCGTGATCTTCGTCGTGGTCATGACCGTGATAATGGTCATGCGAATCTTGAGCACTTTCTTCTGCTGGAGCAGGCATAGCTGCTTTTTCGTCAGCTGTACCGTTACCTACCATAGACCCTTCTTGAACCGCAGGGAAATTTTTAGCAATCGCTTCTGGAATATTCTGCTCATTCAATTTAAGATCTGACAAAGGAATCTGATTATGACTAATGTCAATATTGGTAATCGTTTTATTTGGTTCAGACAAGTTGACATTTGTTAGTTGGTTTTTAGACACGCTTAAAATATCAAGTGCTGTAAAGTCATTAACACCTTCTAGTGAAGTCAGTTGGTTCCCTGTCACATCCAAGAAAGTTAATGAGCCTTGTTTATCTTTGAGCACAAGCGACTTGATTTGATTTCCTTCTGCTTCTACTCTCACAATGACGCTACTTGCTTCAATACCGTCCAGAGATTCCAATTGAGCTCGGTTGATGGACAAGCTGGCTAGACTAGGGTTGTTTTTCAAGAAATCCAGACGAGCTACTTTGGTTTCATTGACCATTAGTGTCTCCAATTTTGGTGCTTCTAAAGTAGTCAAATCAATAGCCGCATTACGTGACAAATCCATCACCGTTAATGATTCTTTATGAGAAACCGGGCTTAAATCTGTAATCTGATTATTATCAATGTGCAATTCTTGCAATTGATTTAATGATGACAGTGGGCTCAAATCAGAAATAGCATTATTGCTTAAAACCAAGAATTTCAAGTTAGGTAATTGTCCTAGCACGGTAATATCTTCAATACCATTATCAGCAGCTGCTACTAAGGTCAAGTTTTTATACTTGCTCAAGAAACTAATGTCTTTCAGATTGTTTTGAGAAATATCAATACTTTCCAAATGAGGCATCTGATCCATAAAGCTATAGTCTGTCACACCTGTTTTTGTCATTAACAGTTGTTTCAATTTTTTAAATTGCAAGACAGGTGACATGTCACTAATGGGTGTAAATCCAATCCCTAAGATTTCAAGGTTAGGTAATAAAGATAACCCTTGACGTTGCAATGGGTTTTCACGACTACCCAAGTCAAGTTTGACAACAGTCGCCAACCATTCTTTCATCTTATTAGGATCTTTTTCATTTGACGGGAATGGGGTTGGAGCATCGTGAGTACGAACGATATCCAAAATCACTTCTTCATCAAATCCTAAGGCACGCAAGGTATCCATTCCAACCTTATGTTTTTCCAATTCACGGGCATGCTCAATAGCATGTGGATCTGGAATATCTTTTCCGATTTCAATATCAGATAACATCAATACGTGCGCATGGTCATGGTGAGGGTATTCCAAACCAAGTTTACCATCTTGTGTTTCCACGCGTTTAATAGTTGATGGATCAATGCCCAATTTTTCTGCCAGATAAGCTAATTTTTCTTGGTATTCTTTTTCCCGATTTGCTTGTTCTTGTGCCTGATTAGGTTCTGTTAGTTTATCTGCTTTTTTAGCAGGATCGTATTGATCTGCAACATGTGCCCAACCACCTTGACGAAGGTCAGCAAAAGAAATAGGGTGCAAGTGGCCATCATGATCAACAAGGATACTGTCTTTAGTAACCCCAACAATACCTTGACCATTAAACTTAAAGCCATCCGATGTCGGGAAATGTAATCCTGGAATCCCCTTGGCGGTAGCGGTAGAAACAGGTCCTGTGGTCTGTGGCAAACGATTGGCAACCTCTTTTGCTTGTGTTTGCACATGGCCTGGCAGACTTGACTTCAAAATATAATGAAAATGATCCCCGTGACGAACCGTGTAACCCAGGGCATCTTCAGCAACAATATCAGCCGGGTTAAATTCATAATGATGATGAGCACCTGAGGTTTTTCCACTTACTTGCGTATATGATTGCTGAGCACCGGCTGGTTTAGTCACGTTTGCCCCTTTAGGAATGAGGTATTCAAATGGACTACCTTTTAAATCAGCATAAAAAACAAAATGCGAATGGCCATCATGGTCCACAATGATTCCCTGATCCGTTTTTGATAAGATTTTAGAATCTTTGGTTAAGAGAAACCCATCATCTGTTGGGAAATCAACGCCGGCAACCCCTTTACGTTTCTTTTTACCTTCTCTAGCCTTTTTAACTGATTTTGCCTTCTTTGACATCACTTTTTTGCTAGTTTGTTTGGTTTTAGGTTGATCAGACTGATGACTCGACTGAGATTGACAAGCCGCTAAGCATAATTGACATGTTAAGAATAAGCCTGCTATGGCCATTATTTTTTTAGATTTCACGTTATTCCTCCATAAGTTAACCAGTTAATTATAATGTTAACTAGTTAATTATAACAGAAAAAAATAGTTTTGCAATCTTTTTTTTAGATTTAAGTGACTTTATTAAAATTAACTAATAAGTCAGCTTTCTCTCTTTTTCACTTGAAATCTAACGCTTTTATACTATACTAGAAATATGAAAACATCTGAAAAAATTTACCAACTACTGTCTCAAACTGATGACTTTATCAGTGGCGAATACCTCGCTGAGCAACTCAACCTTTCTCGCACATCTGTCTGGAAGTCTATTAAAAGTCTCGAAAACCAGGGGATTCAAATTGATTCTTTAAAACACAAGGGCTACCGCATGGTGCAAGGTGATATTTTATTACCCAAAACCATTAGCCAAGGGCTTGGGATGCCAGTCACCTATACTCCTCACAGCCAATCTACCCAATTAGATGCCAAACAAGGAATCGAAGCTCATAACAGCGCTCCTAGACTTTATTTAGCTCCTAGCCAACAATCAGCCAAGGGACGCTTAGAACGTCAGTTCTTTGCTGCTAAAAATGGCGGTATCTACATGTCGCTACACTTGAGACCAAATATTCCTTATGCCGATATGCCACCTTATACGATGATGGTCGCTTCTAGCATCGTCAAGGCCATCTCGAGATTAACGGGTATTGATACCGAAATCAAATGGGTCAATGATATTTATCTGGGTAAACATAAAATCGCAGGTATTTTAACAGAAGCCATCACATCTGTTGAAACTGGTTTAATCACTGATGTGATTATTGGTGTTGGCCTCAACTTTTTTGTCACCGACTTCCCAGAAGCGATTGCTCAAAAGGCAGGTTCTCTCTTTACCGAAAAACCAAGCATCACACGCAACGACCTAATCATCGACATTTGGAAACTTTTCTTATCCATCCCTGTCAAAGACCATGTTAAAGTCTACAAAGAAAAATCACTTGTTCTCAATAAACAAGTGACGTTTATGGAAAATAATCAGGAAAAACGTGCGACTGCTATTGATCTGACAGATCAAGGACACCTCATTGTACAGTTTGAAAATGGTGACCTCCAAACCCTTCGAAGTGGCGAAATCAGTCTTTCTTCTTGGGAGAATTAGCCGCTTTTAAAATGGTTTTAGTCAATTGATTAATGGTATGCACTCGTCTTAAATCCCTAAAGAGCAACAAGCCCCAAAATAAAGCGAAGAGATAATTTCCAGAGAGCAACAGGTCATTAAAAAAATAGGTTTCAAAGGCACATACAAAGGCCATAAAAAGAAATTGTCGAATACTCATAACCCTATTATAACAGAAAAAAATGATTCTATGAAGAATCCACACAGATTGATGCTTTCTTGGATACCCAAGAAAGCATCAATCTTTTTTGGTTTCACTTCTACCATTAGAGGATTGGCTAGAAAAACTATCTTGATACTCGTGGTGCTAGTTAAACTCAACGTATTTCAGATTATAAGCAAGGATAATTTGTTCGATTCTCAATTGTAATCCTGTAACTCCTCTAGTCAGTGTGTGTTCTATATCAAAAAGGGAACAAAGTTCTGAAAATCGAGTTTCAATAGTTCGTCTCATAGTCATCACTCTCCAATGATTATGCTGTTTAGCCCCTGTCATATTTTGACGCAAGGGTGTCCATACCTGATAGCCTTTTTGTTCCAGATTATTTTTCAGCTCACGGCTAAGGTAGCCCAAGTCTGCTAAAATGACGGACTGGTCACATTCTTCTAATAACTCGTGAACCGCTTTAATATCATGAACAGAAGCTGGTGTGACAACATAGTTCAGAATATAGCCTGATAAAGTCCCTAACATGTGGACTTTGAACCCATAGAACCACAGGTGCTTAGAGGTGTTATAACCAATATCAGCCACTCCGTTAAAAATATGGCTCTATGATTACGGGCAGGTTGACAAAGTGGTAGAGGAAAACTGTCGATGATGACTATTGTATCAGGAGAAATTCGAGCATTCATAGCTTGTCTAATGACTTGGACTAACCAAATTAATTGTCTTGCTCGTCGATTAAAACGACTTCTTTCAAGGAGATGACCGCAAGGAAAGAGTTGACAGATACGATAAAAATGCCGTTGTGACTTAATACCTAATTCAGCTTGCAAGACAAGCAAGACTAGTAGAGACTCATCTGAGACCTTGGACAAGCTAATGTTACGACGGTGTTTTAAGCCTTCTGGACAATAATCACGATATAGCTGATGGCAAATCGTAGATAATTGTGTGACATTCCATTGTAAGTGATGGGATTTAGCGGTATACTGTAAGTGGCTCATTGGGGCTAACCTCCTGTTTGTTTGAACACTTACAGTATAGTCCTTTTGGGCTTTTTATTGTATTCTGACATTAACTAGCACCACGAGTATCTTACTATATTAGATAAAAAAACGCTAAAGGTAAGCCTATTGGGCTTACCTTTAGCGTTACTGGTTCATTAACAGCTAATAATGTTTAATCCTCAACGGCATTAATTTTATCAACTAGAAAATCAAAGCCTTCTGGAATCTCAAGGGCTTCTTCTATCGTCTCTTCTGTAGGGTCAGAATCCTTTTGAGTTTTCAATTGTAAGGCAAACTCAGAACGAATGTGATGAAAATCAGCTTTAGGGACTGCCAAAATATTAGGTGAGAAACCTGCTGCCTTGCTCATAATGTTGCCGAACATCGCATTCAAATCAGTACGCTTCATTGCTTGCTCAGCATTAAAAGCAGCTTCAAAAGCTAAAATAGCATTCTCACTATTGGCCAAAACAGGCTCTGATCCCATTAGTAAGGCTCTATCTTGGGCTGAGATACTGTCTAAAATTTCATTCCAAGCTGTTTTTAGGGCATCCAAGTATTGGCGTGATTGCTGACTATCTTGAACCGTTTCTTCCATGATTTTCAGTATTTTCACCCGATCAATCTTGTAAGTGGTTAGTTTCGGTTTAGCCTGTGCTGGTTTTGCAGGAGCATGTGAGGGACTGGCTTGCAATTGTGCCAAGACTTGCTTAAGCTGATCAAGTTCACGTTTAAGTCCCTCAATTTCAGTCGTTACTTCTGATGACAAACCTGATGGTAACACTACTCCTTCTTCTTTAGCTAGCTGAATAGTCATCATTTCAGCATAAATACGTGGGTGAGTTCCTTTTTTGATTTCTGGCAAATGGTTGGTCACTACCGCTATCATTTGAAAGATACGCTCCATTGGTAACGACAAATTGGTATCAAAAAGAGCTGATTGTCGCTGATTGTCACCACCAGCCTTCACTACCAGTAAATCCCGCAGATAAGTTAACAAGTCCGTTGCAAAACGGCTCATGCTTTTGCCACTATCATAAATAGTCTCTAAAGCTTGGAGTGCTTGAGTTGCTTGATTTTCCATCAGATACTGAACGTAGTCATCTAATGCCACCATAGAAATAGATCCTGTGATTTCTTCTGCAATCGCCATGGTTACCTGGTCATCTGGTGACAAGCTCAAAGCCTGATCTAAAATAGATAAGGCATCCCGCATTCCTCCTTCTGCCCGCCTAGCAATGAGATTCAAGGCGTCCACTTCATAAGTTAGACCTTCTTTATCTAGAATACTTGCCAGATGCTCGCGAATTGCCTTTTGCTTAATCGCTTTAAATTCAAAACGTTGCACACGCGATAAAATAGTAGCCGGAATTTTGTGCAATTCCGTTGTTGCTAGGATAAAAACGACATTTTCCGTTGGCTCTTCCAAAGTTTTTAACAGGGCATTAAAGGCCCCTGTTGATAGCATGTGAACCTCATCAATAATATAAACCTTGTACGTCGCACGACTTGGTGCGTAGGTTGATTTATCTCGAATATCACGAATTTCATCAACACCATTGTTAGAGGCTGCATCAATTTCAATCACATCTTCCAAGCTACCATTCGTGATATCTCGGCAAATGTCACACTGATTACATGGCTCCCCATTGACTTGATTAGGGCAATTCATAGCCTTAGCAAAAATCTTTGCAGCACTCGTTTTACCAGTCCCTCGAGGGCCTGAAAAGAGATAAGCATGGCTAATCTTCCCCGATTCAACAGCCTGCTTTAAGGTGGTGGAAATAACAGATTGTCCTACCATTTCGTCAAACGTTTGACTCCGGTATTTCCGGTAAAGGGCTTGATACATTAGTTTTCAACTCCAAACATGTCAAAAGTAAAGGTGGTTTTCTCGAGAAGTATTGCCACAAAGGCTTCCAGGTATTCTTGATCAATAGCATCATAGTCCGCCACTAGGCTAGAATCCAGATCCAAGACCCCCACCAGACAGTCATCTTTTACCATTGGGACAACAATCTCACTCATAGCTGCTGCATCACACGAAATATAGTTGGCATGCTGCTTCACATCATCTACAATAATGGTACGATGAGACTGAGCCGATTCACCACAAACCCCTTTACCGAGCTTAATGTGGACACATGAAACACCGCCCTGAAAAGGCCCCAAAATTAACTCCTGCCCATCAAAAAGATAAAAGCCCGCAAAAACAGAGTTGGGAAGGGTCATTTTCAAAAGGGCACTCGCGTTTGACAAGTTCGCCAGGGCATTAGTCTCATTAGCAAACAGCCCCTGTGCCTGTGCTAATAATAGTTGGTATTGTTCAATTTTTTTGCTCTTATTCATACTAAATATTATAACACACCTAGGTCGTTTCAAGTATTTTTTTCAGTGCTTATTCGACTTTATAATCTCTAGTTTTTCAAGTTGACTTGTGGTATACTTTTTAGTATTAAACACATCATACAAGATTTAGGAGGTCTCTGTGAAACGACTGATACATTCCAAATGGCTCTTACCGAGTCTCTTTATTGCCCTTGTTCTCAATTGGCATTGAATTTGAACTTCTAGGACTCTTATCCGATGTCCCAACTTATCAAGTGGCCTCTGCTCTTATTTTGGCTACTAGTCTCTTTGGCCTTTACCTGATTCCTTTTTCCGTGGGCATTTACTATCTCGCCAAACGCTACCAAATGTCTGGATTCCTTGTCGCTGTTGCCTCTCTAGGCGGAATTTATATCTCAGGATTTCTAGCCTCATATGGTAACCAATGGGTGGGGCAATTTTGGTCTCATGTTATCCCTTCAACATCTTTTGTAAGTCATTGGAACGATGCCTTAACGGCTCCTATTGTTGAAGAACCTATTAAAGCCTTTGCAGCTATTTTAGTCATCTCTCTCTTTCCAACTATTTCTCTTAAAGAAAAGTTTGTTGTCGCCTTACTAGCAGGTATGGGCTTCCAATTAACAGAAGACATCAGCTACCTTAGCCAATCAGCTAGCAAATCTCTAGACAGCCTTTTACCGTCTGTTCTTGAGCGCATCAGTGGTGCTGCCACCTCACACTGGGTTTATACTGCCATCTTTACCATGGGACTTTACCTGCTTCTCAAAGGCTCTACGACCTTTTCTAGACGTCAGAAGCTTTTCTGGCTGCTAAGTCCACTAGTCTTGCACTTTATTTGGAACTCTCCTCTTATCAATTTCAGTGGTCTTACGATTATCTTGGGAACATTGACGCTACTAATCTTTATCAACCTTTTTCAAAAAATCGATGCTTTGGACTCCAATAAGCGTTTATAGACAAACAAAACTCCTTAACCATGACAGAGATGGTTAAGGAGTTTTTAATAATTAGCTGTGCTAATCATATAGGTAACTAACAAGCCAAGCAACATTCCCAAATACCAGGTTAAGACGAAATACCATTTTCGTGTTTTGTGATGACAATAGTTAGCCGCTAACCAGGCCCCAAAACCTCCACAAGCAAGGGTTACCAGTAATAAAGTTTTTTCACTAATGCGCCACTGTCCTCTAACTGCCCTTCTCTTATCTAAGACATATAAGATGAAAACTATGCTATTCCATACAAGAGCTCCTATTAACCAGATCTGTAACATCCTCTCCTCCTTTCCCTGATACTAAAAAAAGCAGATTGAAGTAATCCGCTCAGTTATGAATTAGACTTCACCAAGGATACTAGCAATCTTAGTGTTAATGAGATCAATAGCAACGACATTGCTGACCCCTTCAGGAATAACAATATCAGCATAGCGTTTACTTGGCTCAATAAACTGATGATACATCGGCTTCACCACGCTTGTGTATTGGTCAATGATGCTTTCTAAGCTTCTGCCACGTTCCATCATGTCGCGCTTAATACGACGAATGATACGAATATCATCATCCGTGTCCACAAACAGTTTAATATCCATTAACTCACGAAGACGCTCATCCTCCAAAACCAAGATCCCTTCAACAATAATAACATCTTGAGGATCTTGACGGAAGGTCTTATCACTACGGGTATGCTTTTTGTAATCATAAATTGGAATATCCACTGGTCGACCAGCTAATAATTCTTTTAATTGTTGAATCATAAAATCTGTATCAAAAGCTAGAGGATGGTCATAATTGGTCTTGACCCTTTCTTCAAAACTCATATGAGATTGATCTTTGTAGTAAGAATCGTGTTGAATCATTGCAATGCGGGCATTTGGAAAGCTATCCAAAATAGCACGTGACACACTTGTTTTACCGCCACCTGAACCACCAGTTACACCAATAATAATCGGTTTTTTAAGCATTTTAAACTCCAAATCTAAAAAGTCTTTCTCACTATTTTACCAAAATTGAGACTATAATGCTATAATGAATATAGAAACAATAGTAAAAGGACCTATCATGATCACTACATTTCCGCCTCAATGGCAAGAAAAACTTGACCAAATCGCATTTACCAAGCTGACACCAATCCAAGAACAGGCTTTCCAGCCTATTTTTGATGGCAAAAACCTCCTTGGCGTCAGTCCAACTGGAACAGGTAAAACCTTAGCTTATCTTTTTCCCACTCTTTTAACCCTGACTCCTAAAAAATCACAACAACTTCTTATCTTAGCCCCTAACACCGAATTAGCCGGCCAAATTTTTGAGGTCGCAAAGGAATGGGCAGAGCCATTAGGCTTAACCGCACAACTCTTTATTTCTGGGACCAGTCAAAAACGCCAAATCGAACGTCTCAAAAAAGGGCCAGAAATTCTGATTGGAACACCTGGCCGTATTTTTGAACTCATTAAATTGAAAAAAATCAAAATGATGTCAGTCAATACCATTATACTGGACGAATATGATGAATTATTGAGCGACTCTCAGTATGATTTTGTCCAAAGAATCAGCCGCTATGTTCCTCGTGACCATCAAATGGTATACATGAGCGCTACCAACAAGGTCGACCAAACTTCCTTAGAAGAGAATACTTTATTAATAGATCTTTCCGAGCAAACCAACGATGCCATTGAGCATTTTTACTTGATGACGGATAAACGCGAACGTACAGATTTATTGCGAAAATTTGCTAATATCCCCGACTTTAGGGCTTTGGTCTTTTTCAATAGTTTATCTGATTTGGGTGCTACGGAGGAACGCCTCCAATATAACGGCGCTGCTGCGGTTTCCTTAGCGAGTGACATTAATGTCAAATTTCGTAAAACCATTCTCGAAAAATTCAAATCCCACCAACTTTCTTTATTGCTAGCTACGGATCTTGTTGCTCGGGGCATTGATATTGATAATCTTGAGTATGTTATTCATTTTGATGTTGCTCGGGATAAGGAAAATTATACTCACAGGGCTGGACGAACCGGCCGTATGGGAAAATCTGGCGTCGTTATTACCTTTGTTAGCCACCCTGAGGACATCAAAAAGTTAAAAAAATTCGCCAAAGTATCTGAAATTCAACTCAGAAACCAACAACTTCTCCCCAAAAAATAATGACTACTCCTAACATACTCTATTAAAATACCATCGATAGACGCTGAGGGATAAAGCCATAAGATTCTACTCTTCTCAGCTCTCTCGGGGAAGGTAACACAACCATTTCCAAAATACCAATGACTTAAAAGCCAACTGTGTGGGAAAGTGAAGCATTGAACTAGCTGTATCCTCCAGAATCCAAGCCAAAATCTACAAAAATCCCCTAACTTTATCAATGAAAAGTTAGGGGATTTTTTGATTAACGGTCAAATGAAGGAACACCAATTCCCTTAATTCTTAATGGTGATTATAAAGGTCTGAAACAGTCACACATTGATACCCTTCAGCCTTAAGGTATTCCATAATAGTGGGAAGTGCGTTCACTGTCGTCTGATGAATATCATGCATTAAAACAACGCCGCCAGGTTGTAACTGCTTTTTAATATTGGCCATAATTCCTGCCGTGCTGTGGTTTTCCCAATCCCTTGTATCAACGGTCCACAACATTTGTGCCAAACCTGAAGCCCGCTGCACGGTGTCATTAGTTGCACCATAAGGAGGCCTTAGATACAAGGGTTTCTTTCCACAAGCCTTGCTAATGGCTTGATTAGTAGCGTTCACCTGATATTGAATCTGATCCACTGTTAATTTAGTCAAGTTAGGATGATCCCAAGAATGATTCCCAATCTCATGCCCTGCTTCACTCACCCGTTTGACTAGAGCTTCATTACCAGCAACCTTAGACCCCATCATAAAGAAAGTCCCCTTAGCTTGATACTTGGCTAAAATATCTAGTACTTGAGGGGTTGTGCGTGGATCAGGACCGTCATCAAAGGTTAAAGCCACTAATTTTTGAGGGTGTTTAGCTTCTTCCTCTGCTTTTTTCTGAGCTATATACTCATCATAAGCTACCTTATCTGCAGTATCCAGAAAGTCTGGATTAATCACGTCAAATAAACGTGATAAAGGAATACTAAGTCCCTCTCCTAAAACCAAGTGACCTGCACTCACATCAAAGTGGTCAGTGACTAGATGGTTACTTTCACTCAACTGATCATCAGCTGTTATATGAAAAGCTTTATCAGGGTACCTTTTTTCTATCTCTTGACTAATTCTTTCAAGATGTCCTGACACCAAGTCTTTCAACGCAAACCGTTGAAAATCATCTGTCACATGATAAGAACTAACAACTTTTTCTGATACTTTTTTCAAATGAAACCATTTTTTCTGATAAACTTTCTTTGAAATTGTCATTTTATGAATGCCTTTTAATTGTGATGGATGCCATTCAGGTTTCAATAAAATAACTGCTTTGTCAACTGGCTCACCCTTATACATGGAAACCGGTAAATTGTTGACAAAAAAGTCGTCTGCATTGGTTAGAGGTGAAAAATAATAATAATCCTTTTGATCCACTTTGATTTTCTTAACACATTTAATGGTTACCTGTGATGACTTCTTCTTTTCAGCTAAAACCAACTGATGACTGTCTTTTTTGATTTCCCACTGGTTAACAGAAATGGAAATCAAACCCAACAGTACTATACTTAATAAACTAACGAGAATAAGATTGATTTTTTTCACGTGTTGCCTCCTATTGTATTACCATTTTAACACAATAAAAGTAAAAAATAAATGAAAAAAGTTAGGTCACCCTAACTTTCTCATTTATTGAATATCAAAAACAACAGATTTTACCGTAGTCATGGCTTCAATAGAGTATTTAACTCCTTGAACACCTGCACCTGATTTTTTAGCGCCTAAGAATGGGAAATTATCTGTTCCACGTTGTGTTTTATTGTTGAGGTGAACAGTTCCGACTTCTAATTGCTCAGCAATTCCAAAAGCTTTGGGGAAGTTATTCGTAAAGATGGACGCCTGTAAACCATATTCAGAAGCGTTAGAAATCTCAATAGCTTCTTCCACAGAAGTGACACGAATAATTGGTAATACTGGACCGAATGGTTCTTCCCATGCCAAACGCATGTCAGTTGTCACATGATCAAAGAGAACGGGTGAAATAAGATTGCCCTCACGATTAAAGGTTGTCAAAGCAGTTGCTCCCTTATCTGCAGCATCTTTAATCAACCCCTCAACAAAATCAGCTGCTTTTGTATCAATTAATGGTGTGATATCAGCATCGTCTTCAGGCATTCCGACACTCAGTTTTTCAACAAGTGTTTTAATCTCAGCCGCCAATTGATCAGCCACCTTGTCCATCACAAGAACGCGTTTAACCGCTGTACAACGTTGTCCTGAGTAACCAAAAGCACCTGCTACAATATTTTTCGCTGCTAAAGCAAGATCTGCATCTTCCAAAACGATAGCAGAATCTTTACCACCAAGCTCAAGCATAATTGGTCGCATACCCGCTAATTTACCGATTCCTTCCCCAATTGGAGTAGAACCTGTAAAGTTGATAAAGTTAACCGCTTCGTGCTCAACGATGTAATCACCGATAACAGAACCTCGCCCTGTAATGGTATTAAAGACACCTGCTGGAATACCAGCTTCTGCAAAAGCTTCTGCTAGTAACAAACCAGAAATAGAGCCTTGTGTTGGTGGTTTAAGAGCAACAACATTTCCTGCAATAAGAGCTGGAGCAATTTTAGAACCTGCCAAATTAACAGGGTAGTTAAATGGAGAAATAGCAAGAACTAAACCAACTGGTTCACGACGAACAATAGCAATCTTCTTCTTACTTGCTGCTTCGAAGCTACCACCTTCCAGAACTTCACCTTCCATACGAAGGCCTTCTTCTGCTGCATAATTAATGATTTCAGCAGTACGAATAACTTCGCTCACTGCTGCCTTGTGGCCTTTTGCGACTTCTTTTGATAGAACAGCACCAATCTTCTCAGCATCACGCACCAAGATATCAGCAGCCTTATGCAAATAAGCTGCACGTTCTACATAAGATAGGGCACGCCAAGCTGGGAGAGCCTTTTTAGCTGAAGCGTAAACAGCATCTACCTCTGCCTGCGTCATCGCTGGAACTGATCCCAACTCTTCGCCTGTTGCTGGGGCGTAAATCTTAATATCACTTTCTGAAAGTTTCCAATCACCGTTCACTAAATTTTTATATTGTGTTGTCAACGTTTTATCTCCTTTTACGATAGTAATCCTATTCTATCACTTTTCTCTGATATTTCAACAGTTGGATATGTAAAGTATCAGAAAATTTCGACAAATTATTTGAGGTTTCAAATTATTTTACTGAAAGAATAATAAAAAGAGCTGGAAAGTTCCAACTCTCTTGCTATTAATCTTCAGAAACGTATTCTTTAGAAAGTTCAAGAACTTCTTCTGCTGTTGAACATTCTGTAAGAGCACGATTTGCATATTCTTCCATTTTAGCAGAATCAAGTTTCTTCATTAAGCTACGTGTACGAAGAACAGATGTTGCTGACATAGAGAACTCATCAAGTCCCATTCCGACAAGAAGCGGAACAGCTTGTTGATCACCCGCCATCTCACCACACATACCTGCCCATTTACCTTCAGCATGCGCTGCTTTGATCACATTGTTGATCAAACGTAGGATTGATGGGTTGTATGGTTGGTAAAGGTATGATACTTGTTCGTTCATACGGTCTGCTGCCATAGTGTATTGGATCAAATCGTTTGTTCCAATTGAGAAGAAATCAACTTCTTTAGCAAATTGGTCTGCAAGCATAGCAGCCGCAGGAATTTCAATCATGATACCAACTTGGATGTCATCAGCTACTGCAACGCCTTCTGCAAGCAAGTTTGCTTTTTCTTCGTCAAAGACTGCTTTTGCAGCACGGAATTCTTTAAGAAGTGCTACCATTGGGAACATGATACGAAGTTGTCCGTGAACAGAGGCGCGAAGAAGAGCACGCATTTGTGTACGGAACATAGCATCTCCAGTTTCAGAGATTGAAATACGAAGAGCACGGAAACCGAGGAATGGGTTCATTTCTTTTGGAAGGTCAAAGTAAGGAAGTTCCTTATCTCCACCAATATCCATTGTACGAACCACAACAGGTTTGCCATTCATGCCTTCAAGAACTGCTTTGTAAGCTTCGTATTGTTCGTCTTCAGTTGGGAAGTCTTGAGAATCCATGTACAAGAACTCAGTACGGTAAAGACCAACAGCTTCAGCACCATTGTCATTAACACCTTCAACGTCTTTTGGCGTTCCGATGTTAGCAGCCAATTCAAAGTGTTTGCCATCAGCTGTCTCAGTATGCGCATCTTTAAGGAGGGCCCACTCTGCTTTTTGTTTGGCATAAGCAGCACCAGCTTCTTTGAAAGCGAGAATTTGATCTTCACTTGGATCAATAATGACTTCACCAGTGATACCGTTAACAGCAATCATGTCGCCATCTTTAACACGTTTTGTAATATCATTTGTTCCAAGTACCGCAGCGATCTCAAGTGTACGTGCCATGATAGCAGAGTGACTTGTACGACCACCGATATTTGTAACAAATGCTTTTACAAATTGTTTGTTAAGCTGAGCAGTATCTGAAGGTGTCAAATCGTGTGCAATAACGATTGATTCTTCATTGATTGTAGCTGGGTTTGGAAGTTTCACACCTAAAAGGTGAGCCAACACACGTTTTGCAACGTCGCGGATGTCCGCTGCACGTTCTTGCATGTATGGGTTATCTTCCATGCCTTCAAAGATAGTGATGAACATGTCAGTCACTTCTTTAAGGCCTGTTTCTGCATTCGTTTGTTTTGCGCGAATAGTTTCTTTAATTTGGCTGATCATTTCTGGGTCAGCAAGAACCATCAAATGTGCATCAAAAACTGCTGCCGCTTCTTCGCCTAAGCTTTCTACTGCCTTTTCACGGATAACAGAAAGCTCGTCTTGTGAAGCTTGGAGTGCAACATCAAGGCGAGCTTCTTCTGCATTTGTATCTTCGACTGTAACAGTCTCAAATGACAAATCCGGCTGAACTAGTAGATATGCTTTAGCAACGGCAACACCATCAGAGGCTGCGATTCCTTTAAGCATTTCTGTCATAGTCTTATGCCAATCCTTCTTTAGTCATTGTTTCTTCGATTGCTGCGATTGCATCTTCAGCGTCAGCACCTTCAGCCGAGATAGTCACATCAGCACCTTGACCAACACCAAGACTCATAACGCCCATGATTGATTTAAGGTTTACTGCTTTCCCTTTGTAGTCAAGAGTGATATCTGAAGCAAATTTGCTAGCTGTTTGAACAAGCAAAGTAGCTGGACGTGCATGAATACCTGTTTCTGCAACAATGTGAAAGTCTTTTGAAGCCATATTATGGTTCTCCTTTTAAGTTGTGTATTTTTGAGCCATCACATGATAACCCTTACAATATCACATTATAGCATATTGCGATTTTATTTTCAAGATTAAATATCTGAGACAGGAAAAATCTGCGTTTGTTTTCATGATATTCTCACGTTGTTTTCGTTCGTTTTCTTTTTGTGTTAAATTTTTTCATACAACTAACACTGACGATTTAGCATTTCTTTTCCAGAAGATCTTAACCACAATATTTAGAAGGGTTTCTAAATATTAGACACAAGATATAGTGCTTTTTTAGCCCAAAATCTTGCTTTTTGGAATGTTTTTTTATATGCTATTATAGTAATTCTATTTAAAAAATGGAATACTCATCACTATAAGAGGGGCAAGACATGATTACAGTATATTCAAAAAATAATTGCATGCAGTGCAAAATGACCAAGAAGTTTTTAGAACAACATGGGGCTAACTTCCAGGAAATTAATATCGATGAACATCCTGAAAAAGTTGAGTATGTGAAAAGTCTCGGGTTCACGTCTGCTCCTGTTATCGAAGCGGATAACCTCGTATTTTCTGGCTTCCAACCTGCAAAATTAAAAGAACTAATTTAATAAGACAAGGAAAAATAATATGAGTATCAAAGATCTTGGCGATATTTCTTATTTCCGCCTAAATAATGAAATTAACCGTCCTGTTGGCGGTAAAATTCCACTCCATAAAGACAAAGAAGCTTTAGAAGCTTTTTTCACTGAAAATGTGCTTCCAAACACCATGTCTTTTGCCTCCGTTACGGAAAAAATTGAGTATTTAATCTCAAATGATTACATTGAATCAGCTTTTATTCAGAAATACCGTCCTGAATTTATTACTGAATTAGCTGACGACATCAAGGCAGAAAATTTCCAATTCAAATCGTTCATGGCAGCTTATAAATTTTATCAGCAGTATGCCTTAAAAACAAATGATGGAGACTATTATTTAGAAAGCCTTGAAGACCGTGTTATGTTCAATGCTCTGTATTTTGCAGATGGTAACGAAACCCTTGCTAAAGACTTAGCCATTGAAATGATCAACCAGCGCTACCAACCGGCAACTCCTTCTTTTTTAAATGCTGGTCGAAGCCGTCGTGGTGAATTAGTGTCTTGTTTCTTGATTCAAGTGACAGATGACATGAACTCTATCGGACGTTCCATTAACTCTGCCTTGCAATTATCTCGTATCGGTGGAGGAGTTGGTATTACCCTTTCTAACCTGCGTGAAGCTGGGGCACCAATTAAAGGCTATGCTGGTGCAGCTTCAGGAGTTGTTCCTGTTATGAAGCTGTTTGAAGATAGTTTTTCTTATTCAAATCAACTTGGGCAACGTCAAGGAGCTGGTGTTGTTTACCTAAATGTTTTCCACCCGGATATTATCGCTTTCTTATCTACTAAAAAAGAAAATGCTGATGAAAAGGTGCGTGTGAAAACCTTGTCATTGGGGATTACCGTTCCTGATAAATTCTACGAATTAGCTCGTAAAAATGAGGACATGTATCTCTTTAGTCCTTATAATGTTGAAAAAGAATATGGTATTCCCTTTAACTATCTCGACATCACCAACATGTACGATGAGTTAGTGGCTAATCCTAAAATTACTAAGACTAAAATCAAAGCTCGGGATCTTGAAACAGAGATTTCAAAACTGCAACAAGAATCTGGCTACCCTTACATTATCAATATTGATACTGTTAATAAAGCTAATCCTATCGATGGAAAAATCATCATGAGCAACTTGTGTTCTGAAATTTTACAAGTTCAGACACCTAGCCTTATCAATGATGCGCAAGAGTTCTTACAAATGGGAACTGATATCTCATGTAACCTCGGCTCAACCAATATTCTTAACATGATGACGTCTCCAGACTTTGGACGTTCTATTAAAGCCATGACACGTGCCTTAACCTTCGTGACCGACTCATCAAGCATCGAAGCTGTTCCAACCATTAAACATGGCAATAGCCAAGCTCATACTTTCGGTCTTGGGGCAATGGGACTTCATTCTTACTTAGCTCAACATCATATTGAATATGGTAGCCCAGAATCCATCGAATTCACTGATATTTATTTCATGCTCATGAACTATTGGACTCTCGTCGAATCCAATAACATCGCTCGTGAACGCCAAACCACCTTTGTTGGTTTTGACAAGTCAAAATATGCTGATGGAACTTACTTTGACAAATATGTCACAGGTCAATTTGTTCCAAAATCTGATCTGGTGAAAGACCTGTTCAAGGACCATTTTATTCCGCAAGCTTCAGATTGGGAGGCTCTTCGCGACGCCGTTCAAAAAGATGGTCTTTATCATCAAAACCGTCTCGCAGTTGCTCCAAATGGCTCTATTTCTTATATCAATGACTGCTCTGCTTCTATTCACCCCATCACACAACGCATCGAAGAGCGTCAAGAAAAGAAAATTGGTAAGATTTACTACCCAGCAAATGGCTTGTCAACGGATACTATCCCTTATTACACGTCTGCGTACGATATGGACATGCGTAAGGTTATCGATGTCTATGCCGCTGCGACCGAACATGTGGATCAAGGTTTGTCTTTAACCTTATTCCTTCGTAGTGAGTTGCCTATGGAGCTTTATGAGTGGAAAACAGAAAGTAAGCAAACCACTCGTGATCTTTCTATTTTACGAAATTATGCTTTCAATAAAGGTATCAAATCTATCTACTATATCCGCACCTTTACGGATGACGGGGAAGAAGTTGGGGCAAACCAATGTGAGTCTTGTGTCATTTAATCGGGAAAAATACTTAATTGATACACGTCCACTGGTTAGTCACTAAATCATCAGTATCAGAATTTGATAATAAAAAACGCCAGTAAGCCACTCAAGAGTGGGTTACTGGCTTATGATATGATTTTTCATATCGACTACTCTTTAGGAGAACTTTAGAAATGACAACATATTATGAAGCAATTAACTGGAATGAAATCGAAGACGTCATTGACAAGTCAACTTGGGAAAAGTTGACCGAACAATTTTGGCTCGATACGCGTATTCCCTTATCAAATGATTTAGATGATTGGCGTAAGCTCTCCGACATTGAAAAGGATTTGGTTGGTAAGGTCTTTGGTGGCCTGACCCTGCTTGACACCATGCAGTCTGAATCAGGAGTTGAAGCTATTCGTCAAGATATTCGCACACCTCATGAAGAGGCTGTTTTGAACAATATTCAATTTATGGAATCAGTTCACGCTAAATCATACTCGTCCATCTTTTCAACCTTAAACACCAAAAAAGAAATTGAAGAGATTTTTGAATGGACCAACAATAACGAATTTTTACAAAAGAAAGCTCAAATCATCAATGAGATTTATGAGCATGGTGATGCGTTGCAAAAGAAAGTTGCCTCCACTTATCTTGAAACCTTCCTTTTTTATTCAGGCTTCTTCACTCCTCTATACTATCTTGGTAACAACAAATTAGCCAACGTTGCTGAAATCATTAAATTGATTATCCGTGATGAATCCGTTCACGGAACCTATATCGGTTACAAGTTCCAACTTGGCTTCAATGAATTGCCAGAAGCTGAGCAAGAAACCTTCCGCGAGTGGATGTACGATCTCCTTTACCAATTATATGAGAACGAAGAAGATTATACAAAGAGTCTCTATGATGGTGTGGGCTGGACCGAAGAAGTCATGACTTTCCTTCGCTATAATGCCAATAAGGCTTTAATGAACCTAGGCCAAGACCCTCTCTTCCCAGATACCGCTAATGATGTTAACCCTATCGTTATGAATGGTATTTCAACAGGAACTTCTAACCATGACTTTTTCTCACAGGTTGGAAATGGCTATCTCCTTGGTTCTGTGGAAGCTATGTCTGACGATGACTATAATTACGGGCTCTAAGCATTCTGACGAGGTTGATATCAAATCAGCCTCTTTTCTTATCTTTTGCTATAATAATCTTATGAAACGACATTTTTTACTTTGGAGTGGTTACCTTATTGTAACAGGTTTGACAGCTGGTCTTGTTGCTTTTTTGTTGACAGAGGCAATCCATCTGATTCAAACTCTGAGCTTTGGATTCAGTCAGGGCTCTTTTAGCACCATGATTGCAAGTGTTCCCCCAGAACGGCGTGTTCTGTCCTTACTCATGGCTGGACTTCTTGCAGGACTTGGATGGCATCTACTAGCCAAAAAAGGAACAGCCATTCAATCCATTCAGAAAAACCTTGATGATGACACTCAATTTAGCCCCTGGACACAATTTGGGCACGGCTGGCTACAATTAACAACCGTTTCAATGGGGGCACCGGTTGGCAGAGAAGGGGCATCACGTGAAGTTGCTGTGGCTGTGACCTCCTTTTGGACCCAGAGATGTAACTTGTCCAAAGCCGAGCAAAAGCTTTTATTGGCCTGTGCTTCTGGCGCTGCCCTTGGTGCTGTCTACAATGCTCCCTTAGCCACTATTTTATTTATCTTGGAAACTATTCTTAACCGTTGGTCCCTTAAAAATATATACGCTGCCTGCCTAACGAGCTATGTGGCTGTGGAAACAGTTGCTTTATTACAAGGCCAACATGAGATTCAATACCTAATGCCTCAGCAACATTGGACGCTAGGAACCCTTATTGGGTCTGTCCTGACTGGTCTTATCCTTTCCCTCTTTGCTCACGCTTACAAACATCTTTTGGAGCACCTTCCTAAGGCTGATGCCAAAAGTCTTTGGTTTATTCCGAAAGTCCTCATCGCTTTTAGCCTTATCGCAGGACTCAGCATTTTCTTCCCAGAGATTTTAGGGAATGGCAAAGCTGGATTGCTCTTTTTTCTCCATGAAGAACCACATCTGAGCTATATTAGCTGGCTACTAGTTGCCAAAGCTGTCGCTATCTATTTAGTTTTTGCTTCTGGAGCAAAAGGGGGGAAAATTGCTCCTTCTATGATGCTTGGAGGTGCTAGTAGTTTACTCTTGGCGAGTTTTAGTCAACACTTTTTCTCCTTACCTCTATCACCTACCTTAGCCATTATCATTGGTGCCTCACTCTTTTTAGGTATCATTAATAAGATGCCCTTGACCGCACCACTTTTCCTACTTGAAATCACCGGTCAATCCTTGACGACCATTGTTCCCTTAGCTGTCGCCAGTCTGGGAGCTTATGTGACTTATCATTCCTATCACATCATCAAAAAAGACTTGCTCAAGCACAGACAACCAAATCAGTAAGCGACCCTCATTTTTAAAAACGCCTCGATAATGATATCGAAGCGTTTTTTCTTATAGTGAATCGGTTACACTAAACTAGACAGAATTTATAAAGTGTTCTACACTAAAGAAAACAGGAGAACAGATATGTCTAGAAAAATACGTCGCCACTTCACCGATGATTTTAAGCAACAAATCGTTAACTTGCACAATGCAGGTAGAAAACGCAGTGAACTGATCAAAGAATATGATTTAACGCCCTCAACCTTCGATAAGTGGGTCAGACAAGCCAAACTAACGGGTTCCTTCAAGTCTGTTGATAATATGACAGATGAACAACGGGAACTGATTCAACTCAGAAAACGCAATAAAGAACTCG